>NZ_JABAIW010000003.1:0-157500 GCF_014231265.1 Clostridium sp. DJ247
TCCTTTTCTTATTTGTGTGGTTAAATAAATTTGAAATAAAGTTAAATATTCAAGAGATATTAGAGTACAAATCTACACCTATGCTGAAAAAATTTTAAATTTGTGTGATGAAGCAAAGCAGAGTGTGGCTGGGATACTAAGTCCAACGGGTACTCTGAATATTGCTACCGCTGAAACTCTCTGTGTGTTTCGATTACCAAATTTATTTAAAGAATATTGCAGTTGCTATCCAGATGTAGATGTTAAGTTGAAAATTGGTAACTGTGAAAATTTCCCGGATATCATAAGGAAAAATAAAGTAGATATTGCCTTTACTTTGGGTAAAGAAACAGTTTATTCAGATATCATATCAAAGACTTTGTTACATGAACCTTTAGTTATGGTTTGCAGTAATGATGATTTATTAGCGAAAAGAGATATGATTGAGATGTCAGAATTACAAGGAAAAAATTTAATACTTACTCAAAGTGGATGCAGTTATAGAGATACTTTTGAAGAGTACTTATCAAGTATTGATGTATGTCCAAGTTCTATTTTGGAATTGGAGAGCATAGAAGCTATAAAACAGTATGTTATCAGTGGTTTCGGAGTTTCTTTTTTACCACGCATTACGGTTAAAGAAGAAATAGAAAGTGGACAATTAGTTGAAATAAAGTATAAAGGTCCTAAATTTTATACTTCAGCTCAAGTGCTTTATCATAAGGACAAATGGTTATCACCAGCATTAAAAGCTATATTAGATATGTCATCAGAGATGTTTAAAATAGAGAATTAATATAGACAACTGGAAATACAGAGAAGAATTTCACGAAAAGGCAAAAATGATTCCTACTGAAGACGTGGAGACAGTAATCGGTCATGCCCCAGGTGGTGTGTGTCCATTTGGCATAAATGAAGGGGTAGAGGTTTATCTCGATATTTCCATAGAACGATTTTCTACAGTATATCCAGCTGCGGGAAGCGGAAACAGCGCTGTAGAATTAAATATAACGGAACTAGAGAAATATTCAAACTCAAAAAGATGGATTGATGTATGTAAAGGATGGGTTGCGAACCAATGAAAATATTTATTTACTGTTTCAGGGAATTTGATGAAAAAGAATTTTTTGATGAGCTGACAGAAAAATATGGGTGTACCTATGGCTATACGTCAGATTATTCAAAGAAGCAGGAACTGATTTTACAAAATCAGTTAAGACAACCTGTTACCTTGCAGATATGTCTGATTTTGCAGCATTTAATGCGGTGTATTCAAAATATTTTAAGGAAAAGCCGGCCAGAACCTGTGTTGCGGTAAAAACACTTCCGCTTGGCATTCTGTGTGAGGTTGAAGTAATTGTTTATTTAGGAGAATAAAGGAGGAAATTAAAATGAGACAATATGTAGTAGATGCTTTTTCGGACAAGGTATTTGGGGGGAATCCTGCAGCAGTATGTGTGATGAATGACTGGCTTCCGGATGAAACTATGATACAGATAACAAGGGAAAACCATCTATCGGAGACAGCTTTTACAGTAAAAGAAGAATCAAATTATAAATTAAGGTGGTTTACTCCTGGAGGAGAGATTGATCTATGCGGACATGCCACTCTTGCTACGGCGTATATTATAACTAAGTTTATTGAACCTGAAGCAACTGAAGTACGTTTCCAGACACTCAGCGGACTATTAACAGTTGTTAAAAAAGGCGAGCTTTTTGAAATGGACTTTCCGTCTTACGAATTAAAAAAAGTAGATGTAACAGAGGCAATGGCCGAAGCTATTGGAGTCAGACCTTTAGAAGCATATATGGGAAGGGACTTGCTCTGCATTCTTGAATCTGAAGAAGAAGTCAGGAATTTAAATCCGAACCAAGAAAAAGTAAAGGCATTGGAAGGGCTCCTTCTGCAAGTTACCGCACAAGGCAAAGAATTTGATTGTGTGTCCAGGTCATTTGCACCGAAATGTAATGTTCCAGAAGATCCAGTATGTGGTTCAGGCCATTGTCATATCATCCCATTTTGGGCTAACAGGCTAGAAAAGAAGGATTTGGTTGCCTATCAAGCTTCACCAAGAGGTGGCACATTATATTGTGAGTATAAGGGAGATAGGGTAAAACTGAGTGGTAAAGCAGCTTTATATTCCGTTGCAGATATTAATTTTAAAATGAACCCTTAACAGCTTTTGGCGTGGTTTTACCACGCCTTTTCTAACTCTATTTTGAGTAAAACATTAATACAAAAGCTTTAGCTAGTTTTCTAGTTTCATTGCAATAGTAATGCGGTTTATCAGCAATAAAATGTATTACTTCACCTTCATTAACCGTAAATCTTTTGTTTTCTAAACATACAGTTAAACTTCCAGAGCCAACTTTGGTTATGTTATTCCTGAAGGTGGTGATTTTGATGAATAAGGCAGATTTTCCGAGGCATCTATCATATTTTCTATCAAAATACCTTCCTGGACAGAAAAATGCAAGTACACATACCATAGCATCATATCGTGATACTATTAAGCTATTCTTGATGTTCTGCCAAGAAGAAAAATCAATGCGTCCTGAAACAATAAGGATGTCGGAGCTGACAAAGGAACTAATTGTAGGGTATCTTGACTGGCTTGAAGAAAAAAGAGGATGTTCAATTTCAACCCGTAACCATAGGCTAGCTGTACTACATTCGTTTTTTCAGTATGTACAAAAGGAAACACCTGAGAACCTATTTGAAATCCAAAGGATTCTCTCTATCCCAAGTAAGAAACACCCAAAAGCAATAGTTCCATATTTAACTGGTACTGAAATGAAGATTCTGTTGGAACAGCCGGATTCTTCTACGTATGAAGGATTTAGGGATATGGTGCTTCTATCGGTCTTATATGATACTGGTGCAAGAGTACAGGAGCTTACGAGCATCAAAATTAAAGACGTGAGACTGTCAGAACCTGCTGTCATCATCCTTCATGGAAAGGGCAGCAAAGTACGCCAGATTCCTCTAATGGGAAGAACTTCAGAGTTGATTACAAAGTATCTTGAAATTAAAAAATATAACTATGGACTAGCAAAGGCAGATAATTATCTTTTTGTAAATCAAAAGCAACAGAAGCTGTCTCGGTGGGGAATTTCCTATATCTTAAATAAATATGTAGAGATAGCTAAGGAAAACCCTTTGTTTTCAGTTAATTTTCCTGTAACACCTCATGTCCTTCGGCATGCCAAGGCAATGCATTTGCTTCAGTCAGGTGTTAACCTCATATATATACGTGATTTTCTAGGTCATGTAGATTGCTCTACAACCGAGGTATATGCAAGGGCAGATAGTGAAATGAAAAGAAAGGCTATTGAAAATGCCTATACTGACCTAGTTCCTAATACTGCACCCAAATGGGAGGAAGATGGTGACTTAATGAACTGGTTGAATACACTATGTGAATAAGTTAGTGTATAGGTATTATGGTGAGTGATTTTAGAGAAGTTGTTCGTCAACACAAGGAAAATACTCTACACTCCCCATAATACTTGGCTCTACATAATGTCTTAATATATGGGCTGTCACATGTTTACCTATTCCGGCTTCTTTAGTAGATAAGTGCAGAATCCTATTGACATATGATGGAGAAATACTACCTGTTCTTGTATAAAAGAACCTATTACTTTCTGTGTTACCTCTTACATGTCTTATATAGCTACTTAAAATAATTTTGAGCTTCTTACTTACAGGAATATTTCTATCTTTTTTACCCTTTCCGCATTTAACATAAATTATGTCATTTTGAAGATCAACATGATCTAGCTCAAGGTGAGTACATTCACCAATTCTTAAACCAGTGTAATATAAAGTGCTTATTAAAATTTTAAGTAGGGGAGATTTAACGTAACAAAGCAATGTAGATATTTCTGTTTCAGTTAAAAATGTTCTTTCTCTTTGCCATATTTTTATATGATCGATTTCGTTAGTAATATTGTACATGCATAGTTTTCGCTTTATACAATAGTTATAGAAACTTTTAATTGAGTTTAGAGATCTACGCCGACTATTAGGTGCATAATGCTTTTCAGACAAGATATAATAAAGAAAATCTTGAACATCATCTGAAGTGATCGATTCAAGATTAATACTTATAAAGTTGTATTTGTCCAACAAATATTGATTAAAGTATTTTAAATCCATTAAGTAACATTTAATAGTTTCATTAGATCTTTCAAGTAATAATAAGTATTTTCTAAATTGTTCAACAGCTGCTGTTAATATCATAAAATCATCTCCTAAAATAAATTTAGAATGAACTTTAAGTACATCCCTAATATGAATTCTTTCAGGAGTGTTTCTTTTTATTATTCCAGATAAAATTAATACTTAGAGTTATGTTTGCTTACTTTGAAGTTATTACTTTTATACACAGAAATATACAAAAATATGTTAAAATATAAGAAAATAAAAGCTTATTATTTTCTCTAAATATATAGTTAATTAGAAACTATAAAAGAATAGGATTTGATAAAAGTTAAGAGATAAGAGTAAAGAGCTATAATTTATAGAATGGGAGTGATAGTAATGAAATGGAATGAAGCAAGGAATATATATCCTAATAAATGGTTACTTTTTGAAGCTATAGAGGCTTATTCAGAGGAAGGAAGGAGAATTGTTGAAGAGCTTTCTGTTATAAATGTATATGACGAAGGGAAGGAAGCTCTCAAAGCTTACTCAGAGAAGCATAAGAAGGATAAAAGCAGAGAAATGTATGTTTATCATACTAAAAATGAAGAATTGTTAATAGAGCAAAGAAACTGGATTGGAGTGCGAAAAAATGGTTAAGCTTGATTTGAAATATGGACTTCCTTTTTGCACTGTTAAACTTTCTTATAATGGAAACTGTATATCTATTGATAATGTACTTTTAGATACAGGTTCAGGAGGGACTGTATTTAAAATGGATATAGTAGAAAAGATAGGGGTAACTATAGAAGACAATGATATTATTGAAACTATATCAGGTGTAGGTGGTTCAGAATTTGTATATAAGAAAAATGTAGATTCAATTATACTTGGAGATTTAGAACTTCATAACTTCAAAATAGAAGTAGGAGTAATGGATTATGGATTCGATATAAATGGGATATTAGGAATGGATTTTTTGAAAAAAGTTGGGGCAGTAATTAATTTAAATGAGATGAAAGTAACTAAAGGTAATAGGTAGATGGTTATTTAATGTACAATTCACAATTTGCAAACACTACATAATTAGAATTCTGAAGCACCGAGTGATAAAGGGAAAAAGATATAGAAAATAGAATGAATATAGGAACTGAAAGATATATCAGTTCCTTTTTTATTTGAATGTTATTGTTATGTGAACAAAAAAATAAATCTAAGCTGATTAGATGAAAGAAAAACTATCCAAAATTCTTAACGATTAATTCGTACTTTTTAATATTTAATACGGGTATAGGTATGATACCGACACAGGATTGTATTATTTGAATGCAAGATATTATAACCCTGAGATTGGTAGATTCATGAATATGGATACGAAATTGGGTAAGGATGGGAGTTTGCTATCCCATAATGCGTTTGCATATTGTCAAAACAATCCTGTAATGAATAGTGACCCAAGTGGACAGTGGTTTGAAACATTATTAGATATAGTAGGTGTTGTAATAAGTTTTGTGAATTTTATAAGCAAGCCTTCATGGGGAACAGGAGCAACTCTTGCTTACGATTGTGTTGCAGCGGTAACGCCAATAGTGCCAGCTTCAAGTACATTAAAGGTAGCTAAAAGGGCTGCAAATACTTTAAAATTTACTAAAAAAGCTTCTGCTAGTAAGAGTGTTGTGAGTAAGACTGGTAACATGAGCCGAAATGCTGCATTTAGAGCTGCTAAAAGAAAAGCGGGTATCCCTAATTCTATTCAAGGGAAAAAACCAGTAACCGTTTATGATACTGAAAATAGGATAGTACATGAATTTGAAGTATATGGGAATAAAAAATACATTATAGAGCATAGAGAAGATAAATTTGGTAGAGGGTCGCATTTTCATGCTGCAGATGATGCAAAGGGAAATCCTTTGAAAAAAGGTAGATATAACGAATTTGATGGTCGTTTTCCAGAGATTTTTAGTGGTTATACAAAATAGTTAAATTGAAATAGGTGATTAGAATGAATCAAGATAATAAAAATAGGATGGAGATTTTAAAAAGAAAATGTCGAAGAAAACAACTAATTAAAGAATTGTCTCATTTGTCAATTGTCAACTGAGTAAAGTATTACTACATAAGAAATGCACAAGGTGATATAATTGGATTATTCGATAAAACAGGAACACAAGTAGTACCATATATTTATGATACTTTGTGGCTTGGCTTTACCTGTATGGATGGAGAATACTAAATTTATAATATAATAAATTTAGGACACTAATTTTAAATTATAGTATAAAAAAGAAAGAAGGAATATTTTTGAATAATATAAAATGTGAGCGTAGAATATATAATTTTAAAATTAATACCCATGCTCATGAATATGGACAATTAATTTTGCCACTTCATGGTGTGCTTTCTATAGAAACTGATTATAAGAAATTGAAGTTAAAAGATGATTCATTATTCTTTCTTCCTCCAGATTGTAAGCATACTTTTAATGCTCATAATAATAATGAATTCTTAGTTTTAGATATACCTAATAAAATGCTCAACAAGTATGATATGGAAAAAATGTGTGGTGGAAGAGATTTTTTATTTGATGAAAAATGGAAAGCAATAAGATATTTATTATTAAATGAAACTGATATTAATCAAAATTCTAGTTCTATAAATAATTTGTTTCTCTACTTTTATAATTTTATTACTACTGAAAATTTACCCAATTCTATCAAATATATAAATGAACATTTTACTGAAGATATTGATTTAAAGAAATTAGCAGATATAGAACATTATAACGTTAGCTATTATAGTGAATGGTTTAGACATAATATGAACGTTTCCCCTATTGAATATATACAAAATTTAAGAGTAAAGAGAGCAAAAGAACTCCTTTTAAATACGAACTTAACAATTTTACAGATTTCTCAGATGGTAGGCTATGAACACAATTCATCATTTACCAAAGTATTTAAACACATAGAAAAATTATCACCAGTAGAGTTTAGAAGAAAAATCAAAAAATAGACTAAAAACTAACTATATTTTCAGCAAAGACTTATCTAATTGAAAAGATATAATAATATATGAATAACATTTTAAAAGACTGTTTAAAAATAGTCTTTTTTTCTTTAAACAGCAAAAACCTTACAATTAATAATATATTGGTAAAGGATAACTGTTAGAAAAAATATAACAACTTTTTAATTATACAAAGTTATAAAAAGAAAGGAGACGCTTTAACATGAAAGAAAAAATCACTAAAATGATACGAAACTTTGTTAAGGAATATGAGCAGAAAAATGATATTTCAACCAAATGGGGTGAGCCTTTAGTGGGCTTTGCTGATGCTAATCATCCTTACATTTTAAATTTGAAAAAACTTATTACACCAACTCATAAATTACCCACTGATGTACTTTCCGATGCATCTATTGTAATAGCATATTTTATTCCATTTACTAAAGAATTGGCTAATACAAATCGAATGGCTGGAGCTATTGCCTCTCCCGAATGGGCACTAGCTTATGAAGAAACCAATGCAATGTTTGTTAAGCTAAATGAATATATAATATTGGAACTACGGAAAATAGGGTATCATGCGGATGTTTCATCTGAAGCTTCTACCTTTGATCAAAAGATATTAAAAAGCAATTGGTCTCATCGACATTTTGCAAAAGTTGCTGGTCTTGGAACCTTTGGTATCAATAATATGCTTATAACTAAAATGGGGTGTTGTGGAAGATATAGCACTATTGTAACCAATCTAGATGTTAACGCTGATTCACCTTTAGAAGATGAATTATGCTTATATAAAAAGAATAGAAGCTGTGGTATATGTGTAAAACATTGTCCATCAGGCGCATTGACTTTAGATGGATATGATAGACATAAATGCTATGCTGTACTAAGAAAAAATGCGGAATTATATACAGAATTTGGAAGTTCTTACACCAATGAATCTGGTGATCATCCAAATAGTGTAGGTAGCGAAGTATGTGGAAAGTGCGTAGTAAATACACCATGTACCTTCTTTTATATTAATACGTTAATTTGTTATGATATACGATAATTAAAGGTAATAAAAGAATATAAAAGATTAAACGAGCCTCATGAACACTATATTAATTATTAGAGTATTATGGTCAAGTATAATGAAATATCGGTAATTTTAGCAAAGTAGAAATTATTGAAATTCCATAGTGTAGTGGTACGCGGCTTCGTCCTATAGATTGTTTCGGAAATTGAGCAGTTTTTGATTTAAAGCATAATTTTAGCTTAAAATCGAACTGCTTTCTTTCTTCGGCTCAACTTCAGAATCCAACTCTATTCATAAGGCGAAGCAAAGGTAATTAACATTTTTTGAATAGGAGGTCTGAATAGAATGAACAATATTGTATTATTAGAAAACAAATTAACTGCGGAACAGTTTTGCAATTTAGAGGAAGCGGTAGGTTTTGGAAAACCAAATACCAGGCAAAGTGAGAAGGCTATTGAAAATAGTATATATTCTGTTTCTGTAAATATAGAAGGAGAAGTTGTTGGAATGGGTAGATTAGTTGGCGATGGTGCAAGGATATTTTATATACAAGATGTTTGCATCAAGCCAGAGTTTCAAAGAAAAGGAATTGGAAAATTGATTGTTGAAAAGTTACTTGATTATATTAAAAATAATAGTATACCAAATTCAAGGGTTACAGTCGGGTTAATGGCTGCAAAAGGTAAAGAAGGATTCTACCAAAAGTTGGGGTTTAGAATCCGTCCCAATGAAAAAGAAGGTAATGGAATGATGCTAAACATACAAATATAATAGGGAAAATCAATAAGTTCTTTACTATGTATAGTTCACAATCTTCTTAAAATGCCTACTAACGCCTGAGATTTTGGAGGGATTAAATATGAGTATACCTGATGAACTTTCTCTGCTATCTCTATTTGGTTGTGAACCCAAACTTTTAGATAGTAATGTTTCTTTCTTTTATAATGAAGCAACATATGAGTTTAATAATTCTACCAGTGAAAGGTTTGTTGTAAGTATTTGTCCATCATATTCTGATATAAAAATACAGGTTTACTCTACTGATAATAATGAACTTCTTTCATTGTTAGATTTTAAGAGTGTAGTTGGAAATCCTCTCATAATAAGTAGTGGTTTAGGGGATTTTTGGGATTTATGAAAGGAATATGTTATGGTGGTCGTTAAAGAAATTATTTCACAAAGCAAACTCTATAAGGCAGAAATTATAAATAACGGGTAAGATACAAAAGTATTTATATAGTACTATATAGATATGATATAATTACTATTAGCTAAGTTGGAATAGTACAAAAAACTAAGTTAATTTAAATATTGTAAATTTTTTTGGAGGTTACTATGAATAGATTACAAGAAATATTAGATTATAATCAATCTTTTGTAGAAAATAAAGAATATGTTAAATACTTAACATCAAAAGAACCTAAAAAGAAGCTGGTAATTTTGTCCTGTATGGATACTAGGTTAACAGAGCTTCTTCCAAAAGCATTAAATCTGAAAAACGGAGATGCTAAATTTATTAAGAATGCTGGTGCTTCTATAATGCATCCATTTGGTAGTATAATAAGAAGTATTGTGGTTGCTGTTTATGAGTTTCAAGCAGATGAGGTTTTAGTAGTTGGTCATCATGGTTGTGGTATGAGTAACTTAAATGTAGATAAAACATTAGAAAAGGTAAATGAGCGAGGCATATCTCCAGATGTTATAGCAACTTTATGCAATGCAGGTATTGATATAAAGAAGTGGTTACATGGTTTTAACTCTGTAGAGGAATCTGTTAAGGAGAGTGTGACATTAATAAAAAATCATCCTTTAATCCCTAAAGACATAAAAGTCCATGGCTTAATAATAGATCCTGAAACAGGAAAATTAGAGGTAGTCGTTAACGGATACGAAGATAGCCAATCTAGTTTCTAGTTTGTAACCTTAGGCTACTATAAAATGAAAATTTTGTAGCAGCTCTTTTTTATGCTAAAAAAACAAATGACTAGTTCCACGAACCAGTCATCAGGGGATGTGTGAAAATGGCTGAAAAATCATTTTTCTAAAATTCAACTTCTCATAAAATATTTCTTTGCCAGGTGAAGCATATAATATAAAATTGCATTGAGGAATACATTTTAAAATGCCATTAACAATTGTTCTACCCACATTTTTACCTTGATATTCAGGTAATACTGCTACATCATTCCAATTAATATTTAAACAATTGTACTGAATTTTCAGCTCCATCTCTTCTCCTCCTTGAGGTGGGATGGCTAGGTTTTTATGATGAAGATAAAGACAAGGATATCTATGATAATAATATTCTCCTTTGGAATAGAGATGGCGAAATGATCTTTAGCATTAATAATTTAAAAGAGGATTATAAAAATGGGAAAAACTTAGAATACCTGTTTTTCTCCGGTTATCAGCCTAATAAAGACGGAAGTATTACAAAAAGCTGTTTAAGCCAATGGTGGAAATCAGATTTTAGAATTGATTCTAATAGCTACTCCTGCATGGAGCAATACATGATGGCAGAAAAGGCTAGGCTCTTCAATAATGATGAAGCCTTAGCAAAGATAATGAAAAGTACTAACCAATTGATAATGCAGGAATTAGGGGGGAGCCGTTAATAATTTTGATGAGAAGCTATGAGTCAAAAGAAGGTATTCCATCATCCTTAATGGCAGTTATGCAAAGTTTGTTCAAAATGATGAATTAAGACAATTTCTAATAGGAACAAAAGATAGAGTTTTAGTTTATGATAGTGCTCATGATAAGATTTGGGGAATACGCATGAATGACTTTGAAAAGAAAGAAAACCCATTTACTTGGGAAGGAGCAAATCTCTTAGGTTTTGCTTTAATGGAAGTCAGGGAGGAGATTTTAAGAGTATATAAAAATTATGACAAGCTTGATTTTGTTATGCTTAATGAACTCTTTGGATGACAAGTTTTAATTACAATTTAAAGTAAAACAAAATCTCAAAGATTTACATTCATGCAGGGAGTTATTGGATTTGATAAAAATCCAATAACTCCTTATGGAAGGAATCTTCAGATGGAATTGTAAAAGTTAAAAAAGGTTCTAAGTGGGGAATTATAGGAGCTAAAGGTACTTTAATAGTTCCAATTGACTATGATGAGATTGACTTTAATAATTTAGAATTGGCTACGATAAATCAATCACAAGCAACGATAAAGAGTATTAAAAATTTTTGAAAAAATAAAGAAGTAGATTGACGATAGTTCGATGGTAAACTATACTTATATTAACAATTAAATTATAAAAGTGAGAGTATTGCCTATGATGAATAAATATTTAGCCATATCTAAAATTTCAAAGATAAGATATGAGGTTTCTGAATACATTGCATGTGAATTAAGAAAACGTGGTATTGAGGGGCTTGTGGTATCACATGGTAATATATTAGATATACTTTATGAGAACAATGGAAAATTAACTATGAAAGAAATAAGTGAAGGAATTGATCGTTCAAAGTCTACAGTTACTAAGTTAGTGGATAGATTATTAAAAGCTGGATATGTTACTAAAGAATCGAATTCAGAAGATAAGAGGTACTCCTACATAGTATTAACTGAAAAGGGATTAAGTATAAAAAAAGACTTCAAAGAAATTTCACAAAATGTGATTAAAGAGTTCTTTAAAGATTTTAATGAAGAGGAAACTAAAATATTACTTTTATTATTAGATCGGGTAATACATAATTTTACCCAATAATTTTTACAATAATGATTCGATGGCGAACTAATTGTAATTAAATTAGAGGAAAAAATGGAATAAATCAATTAATTGTTTTTAAAATGTAAAACAAGAAATATATATTTTTAGGAGATGTTAAAATGAATGAGACTATAAGAATAATAGAAAATCTTAAAACCGTTAGAAATTTTTCAGATAGAAATATACCGAAGGAACATTTATCAGTTATATTAAAATCATGCGTAAATGCAGCTACAGCATCAGCCAGACAAACATATTCAATTATAGTTGTAGATGACAAAGAAGTTATGAAAGAAGTTGGATATGTTGGAAACAGAATGATTGTATTCTGTGTTGATTTTAATAGAGTAATAGATATGGCCGAATATTTAGAATTTCAATATAAACATGGAATACCTATTGTAGATTTTATAACTGGTAGTACTGATACAATTCTTGCTGCACAAACTGCTGCTATTACTGCGAAATCCCTTGGAATTGATTCTTTTTTCAGTAATTGTGTGCACAGAGGAAATATCAATAGAATATATGATCTTTTAAATTTGCCTGAAAAATATTGTTTTCCCTTAATTGCATTGATACTTGGTTATTCAGATGAGAAAAAATTAAAATTGACAAAGAAAGGACGATTAAGTGGATCAGGGGTTATACATTTTAATAAATACCAGAGATTAGATAAACAGGGCTTAGAAAATATAGTTTTAGAATATGATAGTCAAGATAGACACTTTTTATCATTAATTGATGATTGGAGAGAAAAAGGATACAACCATTATTTGGAATATTTTTATGAAAAGTGGTGTGGATGTTCTAGAATAGATGAAAAAAATGATAGCCAGATAAAAACTAATAATCAATACAATCAAGTAGAAAAAATGTTGATTAAAACTGGTTTTTTAGCAGATAAAATAGATTGTATTTAGAGAGAGGATATTTGTATTCACCAATTTTATAATAAATACAACATAAGTATAGGCATTTTTGTTATTCATATTTTTCATAATAGGAATAATTAAGACGGAATATTCTTATTGGACTAAACCGCTGTAACAGCGGTGGCAGTAGCCCGATTTAATCAAACTTTAGCTTGAACTATTCTGTTATATTGTGTAAAATTTAATTAGTAAAGGGAAATAAAGTTTCAATAATATATTTTATAAGAAAATATGTTCCTATATATTAATACGTTAATTTGTTATGATATACGATAATTAAAGGTAATAAAAGAATATAAAAGATTAAACGAGCCTCATGAACACTATATTAATTATTAGAGTATTATGGTCAAGTATAATGAAATATCGGTAATTTTAGCAAAGTAGAAATTATTGAAATTCCATAGTGTAGTGGTACGCGGCTTCGTCCTATAGATTGTTTCGGAAATTGAGCAGTTGCTGTAATTAAATCCTACACCAATTTATATACAATTAATGATATAATAAAGTTTTGAAAGGTGCTGATTAATTTTAGTGCCTATTATTTTTGTCTATATAGGTGTGTAATTTAATGGTATAATATTTAATAATTGTTACGCAGTGGTAAAAAATTGTGAATTAAAGATTATTTATATCAGCCTTGCTTAATTAAAAGAAGCAGGGCTCTAATTATGAAATTAGGTTTCCTGCAAGTTAACTTTTTCTACTAAGATCAACTATAAATCCATTTACGGGAAATGGGGCAACATATAAAATATTATTAGAGGTGATAGATATGAAGGAGTTAAATATAGGTAAATGTATTATTCAGAAGAGAAAAGAGAAGGGAATAACGCAGGAACATTTGGCAAATTACATTGGAGTTTCTAAAGCATCTGTTTCCAAATGGGAATCTGGATTAAGTTATCCTGATATTTTACTTCTTCCTGAGCTTGCAACTTATTTTAATATTTCAGTGGATGAGTTATTGGGATATTCTCCACAACTTACAAAGGAAGACATTAAAAAAATTTACAATAAACTTTCACATGAATTTGCTGTAAAGCCATTTGATGAAGTAATGCAACAGTGCAACCAATTAATAAAAAAATATTATTCCTGTTTTCCTTTTTTGCTTTCTATGATTCAATTATTATTAAACTATTCGACCTTGGTAAAAACTGAGGTAATAAAAAAAGAAATCTTTCAGCAATGTATATTGCTAAGTAAGAAAATAAAAGAGGAATCAGAGAACATTTCTGACATAAAAAATGCGAATACTATGGAAGCATTGGCAGAGATGGCACTGGGAAATAGCGAAGAAGTTATTCGTTTATTGGATAACAAACTAGCTCCATATAGTGGAGATGATGTAATACTGATTAATGCATATAAGATGCAGGGGAAAACTGCTCAAGCAAAGGTCGTGAATCAAATACTACTTTACAACAATGTAATAAACACGTTAACACTTCTAAACAGTTATCTTTCCTTAAACATGATGGAATCAGTTTTGTTTGAAAAGATCTATTCCCAGGGCATTCAGATTATTGATTCTTTTCAGTTGAAAGAGATTTTGACAAATGATGTTTTTGGAATCCATATCGTTGCTGCACAAGGGTATTTGATTCAACAAAAGAAAGAAAAGGCAATAGATGCATTAGAGCAATATGTGAACACTGTTTGTAGGATTCAGTTTCCATTGAGTCTTAAAGGAAATGAATATTTTAATAAGGTAGATAAATGGGTTGAGGATAATAATTGTATTGGAACAAACACTCCGATAGATGAGATAACAATCAAGAAAAGTTTTGTAAATGCAGTTACTGAAAATTCTGCATTTATACCGTTAAGAGAAGATGAGCGGTATAATTTGCTTGTTAAAAAATTGAAAGGAAAGTTAGGTGAAAAAAGTGAATGCAATAAATATAGAAAATCTTAAAAAATCCTATGATGGGCAGACTAATGCTCTGAACAATATAAGTCTAAGCATACCAAAAGGTGAGATATTTGGCTTTCTTGGCCCTAATGGTTCAGGGAAAACCACTACAGTTAGAATTCTTAATGGAATTCTTTCAGCAACATCAGGATATGCTGAAATTTTAGGGATACCTGTGGGGGAAAATGATCTTGAGATTCATAGATTATGTGGTGTTATGACGGAAAGTTCCTCCTGTTATGAAAATCTTACTGCCGAACAGAATCTAATATTCTTTGGAAAAATGCATGGAATGGATGAAAAATCGCTTAATAAACGTGCTGATTTTATATTGAAAAGGCTGGAGTTACTAGATGTAAAGAATAAAAAGGTAAAATCTTTCAGTACAGGAATGAGAAAGAGAGTTTCCTTGGCTGTAGCATTAGTTCACAATCCTCAAATTTTATTCCTTGATGAACCTACTTCTGGTTTAGACCCAGAAAATGCACTGAATGTTACAAGGCTTATAAAAGAGCTTGCAGAGGAAAACGAGGTTACAATCTTTCTTTGTACCCATCAATTAAAATATGCTGAGGATATTTGTACACTGTATGGTTTTATAAATAATGGCAATATCCTTGGCTTTGGTACATTTGATGAACTTGCTTCAAGGAAAAATGCAACCCTTCTATTAAAAATTAGAGGGAAAAATATTTCAGAGAAATTTGGATTTATCCATGAAGGTAATGATATATATAGCAAATCTATTTTAGGAGACAAAGAGGTAAATACTCTAATACAAGATATACTGACAAGTGGTGGGGAAATTTATGAGGCTGTACAGCAGAAATGGTCTTTGGAACAACTGTACTTTAAATATATAAAAGGTACATCTGATGATGTGAAATTATAAGTCTGGAGTGGTTAGAATATGAATAGAAATGAAAAAGCATTGATATATAAAGATATAAATGAAATAACAAGTTCAAGGCGGGTTATTATTCCTATGACTATTGTACCGATTATTTTGGTTGTAATCATACCCTTAGCAATATTGATAAGCGCTAACTATATTGGAAATGATTCAAGTATGTTTACAAAGATGGCTCCTCTTCTAAAAAAATTGCCTTCTGAATATACAACATATACTCCAGCCCAACTTTTAATAAAAGTAACGGTAAACTTTATGTTTCCGTCATATTTTCTTATAATTCCAATAATGTGTTCAGGAGTTATTGGAGCCAGTAGTTTTGTGGGAGAAAAGGAGCATAAAACTCTAGAGTCTCTGCTTTATACACCAATATCCATGGAACAACTGCTTAGAGCTAAGATTTTAGGCGTTTTTGTGCCGTCTTACGTCGTGACTTTGATTTCATATATAGCCTTTGGCATCATATTTAATGTAGGTGGTTTTATCTATTTTGGAAGACTTATTTTTCCAGATATAAAATGGCTCATAATCATACTTTGGATTTCACCTGCAATCAACTTGTTATCGCTAATATTTACTGTGATGGTATCGGCAAAGTCAGAAACCTTCCAAGAAGCGCAGCAGGTAAGTGGTCTTCTTGTTATTCCGATGATTCTTGTATTAGTGGCTCAAATGACAGGTGTACTTTTGATCAGTAATCTTGTAATGTTTATAGGGGGTAGTGTTCTCTTTATACTTGATTATATATTGATAAAGAGGATTTCCTCTAAGTTTATTCCTGAGAAACTGATTTAAAATACAAAAACTAAATTTCAGTACAATTAAAATGCCTACGTCATCTTTAGCAGAAGTCGTAGGCATTTTTAATTATAGCCATTCCCAAGTTTATATATTCATTTGCCTGATACTACAACGAATTCCCATGGCTGGTGGTTCATTGCTTATGGTACCCAATTAGCAGCAGCTAAATTTTTTCTGCCTACTTAGTACATAGCTGTATATATATTAAGTGAAAGGGGTTGATAAATATGGCTGCAACAGCAACAAAATTGCAGACTACTCTAATTGTAAAATACGTTGATGGGGTGGATGCACAAGGTAAAGAGGTAATTAAAAATCAGAGGTTTTCAAAGGTAAAAACAACTGCTACGGAACAGGGCATATATGATGTAGCACTAGAAATTCAAAAGCTTCTTGGAAAGAGCTTAAATGAAGTCGTAAGAGAAGATCAAAGTGGCATAACAAATGCTTAGGCACTATATGGTTTCAGTGTGGAAACTTAACTTATACTCCGGGATATGCTGCCAAACTTCAGCACGTTAAAAACTTTTAATCAGTCTAAGGTTTGTATTTTGAAAATCTAAGAACCTTAGATAAACTCGTACCTCAAACATATCTGAGGTTCTAAGATTTTCTAAAATACTTCACCAAGACTGATAAAAAAGTTTTTAAATGTGCTTTCAGTTTTGGCAACATATCTCTACGTATAAGTTAAGTTTCAAGCCAGAAACCATACAATACATGTTAATGGGTAAGTAAAATGGATTTGATTATAAGGGGGAAACAATATGAGTAAAACACTAGTTATGAATTTTTTAAATGAGGAAGGTAAGAAAACAGCCATAAGGGTTAATAATGTTAAGGAAGGTATTACTGAGGCTGAGGTTAGTGCTGCTATGGATGTGATAATTGCTAATAATATATTCACATCCACTGGAGGAGACTTAAAGTATAAGGATTCTGCTGAGATTACGGATAAAACTTCTACTGAGTTAACTGTAAAGTAGCTTGAAGCTATAGTAAGAAGGTGATGTTTATTGAATAACGACTTGTTAAACATGGTGGCCAATCTAGGGTTTCCTATAGCAGTATCTGTGTATCTGCTGGTTAGGTTAGAGGCAAAACTTGAAGTTTTAACGGTTAGTATTAATAACTTGTCTAACGCCATTAAAAGTTCTTAATAGAAAGGGGCTGCCTCATAATGCATAAATATGCATATGGGGTGGTCCTTTTTTCAATGTAAACTAGAATTTCTATTTCTAAGATTCTTACTTTTATTAAAAAAATTCTAAAAGACATTACTTTTAGATTATATTTGAGGCTGTTTCAAAACATTTTGTACAATAATTTGTTTTGAGACAGCCTATTTTTTTACAAAAAACTATTAATAACTGCTGAAATTTTTATGACATAATTTTACTTTCTCTATAAGTGTTATTTGATGGAAAAAGTATTTTTATATATTATATGGTAATAAATAGTTTGTATATACAGATGAATTTACAGCTAAAAGTAAAATAACATAGATATTTAGAAAAGTATAGGGAAATAACACGAGTAAATTTCCTAAAAAGTTGTCCGTGTTTTGGGCGGTAAACTGTCTCTATATTATATAAGAAAATTTGCACTATACCAATAATAACTTTGCAGGAGGAGTAAATTATGCCATTAACAAAACTGAATGAAAAGGAAAGAGAAAAAGTAATATATAAGGCTAAGAAAGGTGACAAGCTATGCATACAAATGATAGTTGATAGTTTTCAGGGGTTAATAAGAAATAGTTATAAAGAGCTTTCTTATGAAAAATATCATATTAGTCAAGAAGACTATACACAGGAGTGTAATGTGAGAATTATAGAGTGTATCAATAAGTCTACTAAAAAAACCTATGGTCAACTGCGGAAATTCGTTGAAACAAGTATAAGAAATATGACAATTGATTCTATAAATAAAAATTTTAATGACTTTAACATATTTATTGATGATATAAGTTATGTTCTAGATAAAAGTCACATGCTGCAGGAACATAAATTTGATGATCTTGTAGTAAGTGACATGATAGTAAATGAAAGCTATGATGCTCTTATTAAGGATAAGCTTAGTAAAGAAGAGCATAAGGTACTTTCTTCCTATATTTCAGGACAAGAATTTGAGGACTATGCCAGCAAAAAAGGAATAAAAACAGATAGTGTGAAAAGAACCTTTAGAAGGGCAGTAAACAAGATTCAAAATAAAGAGCAAATAAGAGAATTTCACTGTATAGTATTAATGATTTTTGCCTGTATTAAAAACATACGGAAATACATAGACCTTGCAGATATAACAGAGCTGGTTGGGTTAGTAGATATAGCAATGATATGAGGGGGGTTTTATTATTAATGATAAGGGTTTAATGGAGAAGGTTGTTTTAGCTAAGGCTGGCAACAATGAGGTTATGGGGGAAGTAATAAAGAGGTTTACTCCTTTTATTATAAAGACTGCTAGGGGGATATATGTAAAAGGCTATGAGCTGGAAGATTTGATCCAAATCGGACAGGTATCTATTATAAAGGCTGTAAATATGTTTGATGTTGATAAAAGCAGTGGATTTATCAGCTATGTTACAAATACTATTACCAGAAGTTTATATTATTTGATAAGAAGCAGCGTAAAAGCAGCCAGCTGCTGCAGCCTTAATAGTGTAAATGACGAGGGATATGAACTTATAGAGAGTATAGTTTCAGAAGAAAACTTAGAAGAACAAATTATACAGGATGAAGAAAAGGCAGCTTTGAATAAGGCATTAGAAAAGCTGCCTCTAAAACATAAAGAAATCATATACTGGTTTTACTTTGAAAATAAAACTTTAGAGCAGTATGCAAAAGAAAAGGGAATAGCTTACAGAACTGCTGTAGATAGAAAGAAAAAAGCACTGGAAAAACTTAGAGGCATGTTAAAAGAAGATATAATCTAGTTCCATTCTGTTTTAAGACACTAGTAAGCTCTAGTTATAAAGTGAAACCGGAATTAGCTGAAATTTCCTATAAAAATAAGGGTATTATAGCGGATAGTTATGGAATAAATGAGGGGGAGAAAATAATGGCAGTTTATAGACAAGTACAAATCACTTATTGGCACGATAGCTTTGTAATGGAGCTTACACCAGAGGAAAAATATTTTTACATATACCTTTTGACAAATTCAGAAACTACCCAAAGTGGTATATTCGAAATTCCTAAAAGAATAATTGAAATGGATCTAGGGTATAACCGAGAGACAGTAAATAAGCTTATAAAAAGGTTTCAAGACTATGGAAAGATATTATACTGTGAAGCTGCCAGTGAAATTATGATATTAAACTGGATGAAGTACAATTTTACAAATAGTAAAAACACTATGTGCTGTATAAATAAAGAGCTGAAGTCTGTTAAAAATAAAGACTTTTTAAAGATCCTTTATAAAAAATGCTTAGATAAGGGATATAACGTAGAAGCAGTTTTTAAGGGTATTGCTTTAGATATAGAGGAAACAGTGCCGCCTATAAAGGAAGCTGATGAAACAATTCAGGAGACAATAAACCAAGTACAAAGTGATAAAGCACAACAGGATAACCCAAGTGGACAACCTGTAGAGACAAGTAATGTTGAAAGCAGCTCTATGAGCAAATCTGATAATTTTATTAGTGAACAACATATGAGTGTAAATAATACTGAAGAAAATATTAATAACAATATATGCAGTGAAGCTTCAATTTCTAGGGGCTTGGAAGGGGCTTGTAAGCCCCTAGGGGAAGAAGAAACAAAAGAAAAAGAAGAAACAAAAAAAGAAGCTTCTAATAAACAAAAAGTAATAGATAATAACGAGAAAGATAAATTACAACATAAGTGTGAAGAGGAAAGTACAAGTAAGGTTCTCTTGGAATTTGATAAAAATATACGTCAGGCAACCATAAGGGATGTTGAAAAAATTAAGGCTTGGCTTAAGGTCTTTGAAGAACAGGTAATAATTCAAGCCATTTTAGAAGCTGTTAAATACCAGGCACCCCATACGGGATACGTAGAGTCAGTAATTAAAAACTGGAGATCTCTAGGTCTATTTACCATGGAAAAATTGAAAAAGTACAGGAAAAAAAGCAATAAACAAAAACGAAATAATGGCTGTAATGCAGATGCTTATAGATATTTAGATTAGGGTATATGGATAACCGTGCCCGAAATTTAACTTATACTTCGGGATATGTTGCCAAACTTCAGCACGTTAAAAACTTTTAGTCAGTCTAAAGTTCGTGTTTTTGAAAATCTAAGAACCTTATATAAACTCGTACCTCAAACATATATAAGGCTCTAAGATTTTCTAAAAACACTTCACTAAGACAGACAAAAAAAGTTTTTAAATGTGCCTTCAGTTTTGGCATCATATCCCTACGTATAAGTTAAATTTAAGTTGTGGTTATTCATATAGATAATCAACCTAGCACATAAGTCAAAACTCTAAGTTGCTTATCTAAATTCAAAAATAATTAGTCATTATGCCAGTATATTTTTTAAATATGGCTAAAGGGAGAGGTAAAAATGGATATGGATAAAATATATAACTTTAACGCAGAAGCCAATGTCATTGGGTCTATACTTATAGACAATGACAGTATATGTGAGGTTATAGGGTTTCTGGACTATGAGGACTTTTATAACGTAAAACATAAAATTATATATAAAACTTTAAAAAACATGTACGAGGAAAATATTGCTATTGATATAGTCACTCTTGCAGAAAAACTAGGTGAGAGTCTAAAGGACGTAGGTGGAATAAGCTACATAACGGAAATTTTAAATGCCAATGTGACCACCGCAAATATAAAAAAGCATGGAGAAATAGTAAAGGAGAAGGCAAATAACAGAATGGTTTTAGAAATTTTAAAGACCTCCATGGAAAAGCTTCAAAAGGGAGAGGACTCTTCTGAGTCTGTAATAAACTACACTCAAAATGCTCTGTTAGCTATAAAAAATGCAGAAGTTAACGAGGATGGCAGTATGGAAAAAATACTGCACTATTTCATGGATACGCTCCAATCTAGATACGAAAAAGGAGGGGAGGTACAGGGAATAAAAAGCGGCTACAAAACCTTAGACAGAATACTGGGAGGATTTCTAAGGGAAGACCTAATAATACTTGCAGCTAGACCTTCCATGGGGAAAAGTACTATGGCACTTAATCTGCTTTTAAATACAACGTTTAATGGACAAGCCAAAGTTGCTTTTTTTAATCTAGAAATGGGAACAACTCAGATAGTGGATAGAGCTATAGCTGCCCTGGCTAAAATACCTTTAGAAAATATAAAAAATGCATCACTTACTGAAAATCAATGGTGTGAGGTTTCTAAAATAGCATCGGAGCTAGCAGCTTCTTCCATAAAAATTTATGATAAAGTATTTACTTTAAACAGCATTTTGGCAGAGTGTAGAAAGTTAAAGATTAAACAGGGACTAGATATTGTGATAATAGATCATCTTCAGCTTGTGGAAAGCGGAGAGAAAACTGAAAACAGAGTTCAGGATATATCTAAGATTACGAGAAGGCTTAAGCTCATGGCAAAGGAGCTGGATATAAATATAGTGGTACTATCACAATTGTCCAGAGCACCGGAGGCAAGAAGTGATCACAGACCTATGCTGTCTGATCTCAGGGATTCAGGGAGTATAGAGCAAGATGCGGATGCCGTAATGTTTTTATATAGGGATGAGTACTATCATAAAGACAGCGAAAGTAAGGGGATTATAGAGTGTATTGTGGCAAAGAACAGGAATGGAGAGGTTGGAACTACTAGGTTAAGGTGGAGGCCGGAGGTTCAGAGTATAGTTTAAGGTTATATTTAAAGAAAGGTAATGCCATTCACTATTATGAGGGCATTACCTTTCCCACTACCAAAGCCTAATAAACTTCAGTAGATTAGTAAAGAATATAACAATCTACCTTGCACTACTATAGATAGCTTATTACCATGCTATAATCTTTCGACTATAACAAAGCAGGTCACAACCTATAATAATGGTTCGTTGGACTATATAAAATATCTACCCAGCCTTATGAAACCTCTCGGCTGCATAAAACCGAAAATCAATACTTTATATAATCTTCGCTCGACCTTATAGAATCAGTTGGAACCTTATTATAATCAATATAATATCGACTATAATAAAGCTTTTCCTCACCCTATAAAATCTTCCCTCCGACAATATATGAGCCAAATATATGACCCATATATTGTCTTTGGCCGGCCTATATACGCCCCTTTTTAAGAGCATATATAAGTCTTGACTCAACTGTTATGTTCCTTACGATATTAATATGTGCAGTTTTATTAATATCATACATAAAATAAAAATGAATCATTTTCAATTACATGATATAATTACCATTAATTACTCTAGAATCATATACAAGTTAAGAGGAAGTTCAAAATAAGAGAAATTGCTAGAGGCAAATTAAATTAAAACTGTATTGATTCCTATTATAGTCCTTTCAGTATAAATATAAGCTGAAGGGACTTTTAATTTTCATCTTACTAAATACAAAAGTTTCTTCTCAGTAAAAATAGTATTTTCAGGAGGGAATTTTTATGATATTTCGAAAGGCTGTTATATGTGCAACTGTAGATGGTGATACAGTAGTAGTTAAATTGGACAATGGTATTAAAGAAAGAATTAGATTCATAGGTATAAACTGTCCAGAAAGTACCATGAGGCAAGAGGCTTATGGCAAGTAAGCACGGGAATATAGAAAAGGTATTTGGAATATTAAGTAATGATAAGTTTACGAGGAATAGTTAACAAGCAACAAATTATGTTAATTAAGTCTAAAGTAAACTAATATATAATAAAATAATTTTAGAGAACGAATGTTTGTATAAAACATGGTAAAATAAACCATACTATATCTATAAAAGTCGGAAAGGGGATATAGTATGGTTTATTCCTGTATAAAAGAAAATTACTCTTTATTATTAAAAGAAGAAAACAACAACTATGGTAGTAAAGAAGAAAAGAAATTTAGCCTCCAGATGGATAAAATTTTGAAGCAATTATTTACTCTGAAAAATAAGGTTCCAATTATTGATTTTCTTAACTCAGCTTATAAGGATAACATAAGCTATGATGCTAAATTGTATTATGGAGATAAGGAAATAAACAATTTTCATAAAAAAAGCAGCAGATACATAAGCTTTTATGCTGATATGTACATAAGAGTTATAGATCAAGAAAATATTTATGAATACGAAATAGAATTTCAAACCATTTATGAAAATAACATGGCTATAAGAATGTTTAGATATGGCTTTGAAAGAGCTGTAAAAATTACAGATTATAAGAATATAAAAGAAGGTAAAGTAAAGATAAAAATTCCAGAACCATATCTTATAGTTATAGAAGAAGATAAAGATATACCTGATGAGATTTCTTTAGAAATAGAGATACCAAAACAAAATACAGTTACTTATAGTTGTAAGTTGCTAAAGTATTTTGATTATAATATCGATAAACTTTTAAAAGAAAACATGTATCTATTGCTGCCACTACAAATATTTAGGTTAAGGAAGAAAATGTATGGAATAAGCAAAAGTGACTTAGTCTTTGAAAAAAAGAAAAGTAAGATGATTGATGTATATAATGAATTGAAAATAATTATAGGAGATACTTTAAAAGCTATAGATTTATCGTATAATAAAGGTAAGATAACTCTAGTGGATTATGATGAAATGACATCTGCAATTGAAAATATAAATTCTTACTTTTTAAGTATGTACGGGAAATATACAGATTTTGATGAGGAGGTTAAAGAAATGGTAAAGAGCTTTTATGATCCTAAGGTTGAGGAAAGAGGAATACAAAAAGGGAAAATAGAAGGAAGAATAGAAGAAAAAATAGAAACAGCAACAGAAATGATTAAAGACGGAGAGCCTATAGAAAAAATTAAAAAGTATACAAAGCTAGATGAAAATAAGATTTTAGAATTGATAAAACAAATAGGAAGCAAAAAAATGCAATAGAAGTAAGTTCGGGTGGATCACTCCCATAAGGGTACCAGGTTCCACTCGTTTTTTTTGTTGAAATCTAGAAAGTTAAACTACTTTCATACGAATATTTTGAAAATTTAATGATAAAGGTAGTTACACGTCATGAGTGAAGGCAAAATTATTGAGATTTATAATCAAGGTATATCTCAAGTTATAGGTGTTTATTAAAGAACTATAATAGGAAATTTATAGGGGAAGCACGGGAAGATAGAAAAGGCATTTGGAATATTAAGTAATAATAAGTTTACGAGGAATGGTTAACAAAAAGTGCAGTATAAGGTTTACTGTGCTTTTTTGTTGTATATGATTTCAATATGTAGATAATTATACAAATTTTTTACTTTGTATGGTAAAATGTAAGAAAAGTTGGTTTCAGTATCAAAATTTGGAGTTTAATATTCCTAAAAGACAGTATGACAGTTTAAGAGGTGATAACTATGGCAGTAATGATTCCAGAAAGTATAAGTGCTTTAGATAGTGCTACAGCAGGAGAAAAACGGTTATTTAAAATATTAAAAAACAATTTACCATCAGACTACATTATATGGTATGACTTAAGAGTGAACGGCAGATATCCAGATTTTATAATTCTAGGACCAGACCTAGGTCTTGTAGTTTTGGAAGTAAAGGATTGGGCATTAAGCTCTATAGAAAGTGCAAATGCTAATACATATACACTAAGTACATTAGGTACAAAGACCAATCCACTAAAACAAGCAAGAGAATACATGTTTAATATGATTAATGAATTGAAAAAAGACAAAGGTTTGCTGCAAAACCAAGGTGAGTATAAAAGTAATTTATGCTTTACCTTTGGATGTGGAGTAGTATTCAGTAAGATAAATAGAAAAACCTTTTTATCTAGTGGGTTTTCAGGTACTATAGATGAAAAATGTGTAATATTTGCGGATGATCTGAAGGAGCTTGAAGATAACTTTATTAAAGAAAGACTGCAAGTAATGCTAAAAAATATGATCCCAGTTAAATTTGAGTTCGGAAGAATATCATTGAACTAAATCGCTAAAAGCGATAGCTTGCTACTGATTAAATTAATACTTATATGGAAAAAATAAGAAGCGAAGTTTCTTTCTCAAGGAAGCTTCGCTTCTCACATTTTACACACCTTTTAAAGGAGTGATAAAATGTATAAAAAAATTGACAAAATGATTAAAGACCTAGAAATTCGAGGGCGTAGCCAGAATACCATTAAAAATATGGTATTGACTATGAAAAGTTTCTCTAAATTTTGTAATCAACCACCCGAGTTCTTAGGCGAGCAAGATGTTATCAACTATTTAGATTATTGCATAAATGTAAAAAAATTATGCAGGGGAACTGTAAATTATATTAATAGCACTCTAAAATTCTTTTATGTTGTAACCCTTGAAGGAACATGGAGTGATTTAAGAGTTCCGAGACTAAGATATGATAAGAAACTGCCTAAATACTTAACGAAAGAAGAAGTAAGGCTTTTATTAGAGTCTACTACTTATTTAAAGCACAAAGCAATTTTATCAACTATTTATTCAGGAGGCTTACGCGTTAGCGAGGTTATAAACCTAAGAATATCTGATATTATAAGTGCTGAAATGAAAATTAGAGTTAGAAGTGGTAAGCGTAACAAAGAACGATATACCTTATTATCCCAAAAGAATTTAGAGTTACTAAGAATATACTGGAAGAAGTTTGGATATAAAAATTATTCTCCGGAGGATTATTTATTTATATCTAGACAAACAAAGAAACCACTAAGCAATCGTTGTATAGAACATGCTATGGATAAAGCATTGCTAAAGGCTGGAATAAATAAGAAGGCTTCGCCACATACTTTAAGACATTCTTTTGCAACTCATCTAATGAATAGTGGCGTTGATTTGGTAACTATTCAAGCATTACTGGGACATTCAAATATGAAAACAACTTCAATATATTTGCATGTAAGGGATTATCAAACGTTAAAAGTAACAAGTCCTTTAGATACGCTGGACTAATTTATGAATTCACTTCAAAATATCATTGAGTTGCATGGAGAGTCTTATATTAAGTCAAGAAAACTTCCATCTAATATTCTAAAAGCATTATATTCGATTAAATATTGCAGGACTGCTGCACTTGGAGGTCATGTATATGAATGTGATGAGTGTGGGGAAACTAAAATTTCATATAACTCTTGTAGAAATCGACATTGTCCAAAATGTCAGGCTTTCGCCAAGGAAATGTGGATTTATGAAAGGAGCAAGGCATTATTACCAACTCACTACTTTCATATTGTTTTTACTATACCAGAACAGTTAAATTCTTTAACATTGTTTAACCAAAAAGAAATGTACTCTATTTTGTTCACAGCTGTTTCAGAGACCTTACTAAAATTAGCGAAAGCTAAAAAATATTTAAATGCAAATATAGGCTTTACAACTATTTTGCATACGTGGGGGCAAAATTTAATGTATCATCCTCACATACATTGCATAGTTCCTGGTGGCGGTTTGAGCCTTGATAATAGCAGATGGATAAAGTCAAAGAAGAAATTTTTTATTCCAGTAAAAGTACTTTCTCAAATGTTTAGAGGGAAATATCTATTTTACTTAAATGAACTTTATAAAAGAACTAGACTTAAATTTCCTACGAAGATTAAGGAATTGCAGTTTAGGGATATATTTAATGCATTTAAAGATAGTCTATATAAAAAAGAATGGATTGTTTATAGTAAAGCACCATTTAGTAGTGCAGAATATGTATTGCAGTATTTAGGTAGATATACTCACAGAGTTGCTATTTCTAATAATAGAATTATTAAAGTTGATAATGAAAATGTTATATTTAAGTGGAGAGATTATAAAGAAAAAAGTAAAGAGAAAATAATGTCTTTAAAACCAGAGGAATTTATCAGAAGATTTTCGATGCATATATTACCCGATAGGTTTGTAAAAATAAGACATTATGGTATTTTAGGAAATAGAAATAAAAACTTAAAATTCAAACGCTGCATAGAAATCTTTAGAATTAAGCCTAAAGAGCTTGAGAATCTGTCTTCAGCGGAGCTGTTTTTTAAGTTAACTGGAATTGAAATAGGTAAGTGTAAAAAGTGTGAGAAGGGAAATTTAATAAAGCTAGGAAAAATAATGCCTCGAAGTGCTTTGCCACCATAAATATAAGCAAAAGTGAATAAGCACTTGATAATGGGGAGGGGGATGTTATATACTAAAATAGGTTATATTGTTAGTTTTTTGAATAAAAATATATTAATATCAATTAAATTTAATGTTTTAGAACTTGTAGTGAAATTTTGAATACCCATAGAAGGCTTCGCCGCTTTTAGCGATTCCGTTCTAATAATTGATTGCGATATTGAGATGCATATATTTACGCATAAACCAAGTCTAAACTACTTGTAAGTGCTTATGTATATGCTATTTTTCTACCCTCAACATCGCAATCAAGCCAACTCAAAAGATGTAATGGATAGGGTCAGAGGTAACTTATTTAAGGAGGTAAAGTTATCCAATGATAATGAAGCTGTTTTTAAGGTCATGAATTTAAATCAGGAGAAAATGGCTAAAGGATTAGGTTATGGACACAGAGTTATCAGGGGAGTAGCTGGAAGTGGAAAAACAGTTATACTAATATGCAGAGCAAGATATTTAGCAGAAGCTCATAGAGATTGGAACATATTAGTATTATGTTATAATAAAACCCTTGCAAACTATTTAAGAAACTCTATAGTTGATGATAACTTCCAAAATGCTGAGGTTATACATTTCCACGGATGGATAAATAAGATTTTCAGCTCACTAAAGTTAAGTAGTGGGTTATTTAGAGATAAAGAAATTAGTGAAAATATATTAAAAATATCAGAGGATATGTTAAAGGATATATCAAAGTATGATGCTATATTGATTGATGAAGGACAAGACTTAGAGAAAGAATGGCTGGAGTTTATAGTTAGGATGTTGAGAAATCCAGAACATAGTCACCTTATGTTAGCATCTGATGGAGCACAGAACTTATATAACAGAAAATATACCCTTAAATCTGTAGGAATAAAAGCAGCTGGTAGAACAACCATAATGCGTGAAAACTATAGAAACACAAAACAAATACTAAACTTTGCTCATACTTTCTTATCTGACGGATTATTAAAAGAAAGTATAAATGAAGAAGACAATAACTTTATAATTACACCTGACAACAGCTTAAGAGAAGGTGTACAACCTGATTTAATATATTGTGAGGATTTCTATGGAGAGATAAATAAAATTGCAATGAATATTATAAGGCTAAAACAATCGGGTGTAGATTATGGTGATATTTGTGTGGCCTATATTCACAGCAGTTATAAGAATATGAACTATTTAAATATTCTAGAGGAAGTTTTCAAAAGCAAAGGTATACCTTATTTTGTTATTAGCAAGAGCGGCAACACTAAATCAAAATTTAAACTAGATAACGGCACAGTAAATATATCTACAATTCATAGTATAAAGGGCTTAGATTTTAAGTATGTGTTTATTTGTGGTATTAATGACAGATTGCTGGATAGTATAGAGGAGTCTAAAAAGCTGCTATATGTTGGGATGACTAGGGCTAGGGATGTTTTAAAGGTTACTTATAGTGTTAACAATAGTATCGTTGAGGATTTGATAAAGGCTAAGATAAAGATATCTGCGGATGAAGAAAGTAGCAAGGAAGTAAGGGATATGGTGGCTGCGGCGAGAGAGGAAAGTAGTGAGAGGAAGAGTCAGGGGGGATTGTTTTCTAAGATAAAGAATTTGTTTGGGATATAGATGTGATGAGTAGTTTAATTGTATAGAGGAATGTAAATGGTATGTCTAAAATTGGGTATGATTTTTATTTATTGTTGTTAGAGCTGTATACTATAGCTTTAAAATATATATAACTAGTTAATATGTGATGTGTCTGATGTTTATTAGGTATAGTTAATTATGTCTATAATGCGCAGTTGAAAAAGTGAATATGAATACTTGTTTTAAGAGTTTCAGAAATACCGTAGTTATATGACAACTATACCTATTACATAATGGACGTTTATATGAGCAGATGTTTTTATCATTATTGTAGCTTAGATACATTTATAGCTATAATTTCAAATAAAAGTTTAAGATTGTGTGATTTAAGTAAAACAAATGATTATATGGAACGAAAATGGATACTTAATATTTTAGAAGATTCACTTATTAAAGCATTTGAGAAAAATGAAATTTCTATTAATTTAAAAGAAGATTATTGGTATGATAAGGGAATACATAATCACCTTGCGTTTATCCTTGATATGCTTAAACATTATGTTGAGAGTTCAAGTTATATTACGTGTTTTTCAAGAAATGGAGATTTATTAAGTCAGTGGAGAGCATATGGAAATAATGGAAAAGGGGTTTCAATTGGGTTTAATTCAAAGTTAATTTCTAAAGCTATAAGCAGAAAGAATAAAGTTTATTTTGAAGATGTTTTATATGAATTAGATGAACAGGTAGAGGAAATAGAATTTGCTGTTGAAAACGCAATTAACTACATGAAAAACATTTTTGAATGTGACAAGGTTAGAATGAGTGATGATTTTAACCAGTATTTTGTTGAAGAATTTGATGCTTTCTGCGAAGTTGTTTGTGATGATTTAGCTGAGATTAGTTGCTACATGAAAAATCCGTCTTTTAAAGAAGAAGATGAAGTAAGAATTATATATTCTCCGGATATGACTACTGAATCTTTTGACGGTGACTTAAAAGAAATTTTTACTCAGAAAAAAAGATTTAATAACTACGTTTTGAATCCACTTAATTATTTTGCTAGAGATGATCAGATAATTGGTTATGCTGATTTAGCGTTTGATAAGTTGATTATCAAAGATATTATAACAGAGATTAATATTGGGCCTAGTTCACGAGTAACCGAAGAAGATATTTTCTTCTTGTTGAGTAAATATGGTTATAATGCACGTAATATTCGTTTTAATAATTCAAAATCATCATATAGGTTAAAGTAATGAATAGGGTACTTAGTGCAAAGTTTCCGGTATAGTCGTCGTATAACAATGCACTCAAGTTCGTTTTAGCTAGTAGCAAGCTCGAGGTAAACTCTCGCAATAGGGTCTGACACTATTGCAGAAACTGGAAGTTTCTGCTTGCTATAGAGGAATGTTAATGGTATGTCTAAAATTGGGTATGATTTTTAGTGTTGTTGTTAGAGCTGTATACTATAGCTTTAAAATATATACAACTAGTTAATATGTGACGTGTCTAATATTTGTTAGGTATAATTAATTATGTCTATAATGGGAAGTTAAGATGATAAGGATAGCTAGTTCAATGCTTAGCAAAGTTTAGAATAGCTTATGGTGAACTGTACTGTAAATAAATGCGAAAGTAGCCTTAGTTATTAAACTTACTTGTCTGGCGTTAATTTCATAAGCTAACATAAGGAAGATATTGTTATAACGTAAGCGTCAAATAACTCGTCACCTAGTGCAATTAGAAAAATGATGGGATAATACTCCTATGAAGATAGGAGGTAATTTGGATGAGAAATAGGAAATCTCAAGAACAATGGATGGTGTTAGTAAAAGAGTATAAAGCAAGTGGTCTTAATTTAACAGCTTGGTGTAAGGAAAAAGGCATTAGCAAAAGCTCCATCTATCCATATCTAAAAAAATTTAGCAGCGAAGCTGAATCTTCAGAACAAAAGTGGGGACTAATAACAATTTCTAAAAGCATTGAAACATCACCAATTTCATTGAAAATAGGAGCTGTTACTTTAGATATTAAAAGTGGATTTGATAAAGAAACATTAGGTGATATTTTAAGCGTGGTAATGAAGCTGTGCTAAGCTTTTCTAATTCTGGTCAAGTATATCTCGCCTGCGGATCGACAGATATGAGAAAATCTATTGATGGATTAGCTGCCATTGTTCAAATGAGATTCAAGCTAGATCCATTTTCAAATAGTTTATTTATATTTTGTAACAAGAATAAAGATAAAATCAAAATACTGCATTGGGAGTATTCTGGCTTTTGGTTATATTATAAGCGCTTAGAAAAAGGTAAATTTAAATGGCCTTCAAATGAAAATGAGGTCAAAAGTATTACTGAAAGAGAACTAAGATGGCTTCTTGATGGTTTATCAATAGATCAACCTAAAGCCCATAAAGAAGTTAACGAAAGATTATTGATTTAGGTTCTTAATTTTCATATGAAAGTAGGCGAGAGCCGGTTTCAAAGGATTTCAGTTTTTTACTTGCCTTATTATGTCTTTTTAGGTTGAAATATGGTATAATTTACACATGATGAATGTAGAGAATAATAAGGAAAATCAAACTGAATATATTAAGAACTTAGAAGAAACTTGTAAGTCACAAGAAGCTCAAATTAAACTCTTAGAAAATAAGATAGCCTGGATGATGGAGCAGATAACACTATCGAAACATAAGAAATTTGGAGCATCAAGTGAAAAAAGTGAGTATGATCAGCTAAGTGTATTTAACGAATTCGAAAAAGAATCAGATGATCGCATTTCAGAGACTGAACTTGAAGAAATCAAGTATAAGAGAAAGAAACGAGTTGGTAAGAAGGATGAAATGTTATCTGACTTACCTGTAGAAGTTGTGGAATACTATCTCTCTGATAAAGAACAAGTCTGCCCCGAATGTGGTAGCAATATGCACATTATGGGTAAAAATGTGAGAAGAGAACTAAAAATAATTCCAGCTGAAGTAAAGGTAGTAGAGCATGTAAGCTATGTTTATTCCTGTAGGGATTGCGAAAAGTATAGCGATGGAACTCCTATCATTAAAGCAGCATCAGCAGAACCTGTTATCAAAGGAAGTATCGCTTCCCCATCAACAGTGGCATATATTATGTCTCAAAAATATGTTAATGCAATGCCATTGTATCGTCAAGAAAAGGAATTCGAAAGACTTGGTATAGAGATTTCCAGGCAAACTATGGCTAACTGGGTTATAAGATGTGCAAGTGACTGGCTAGCGCCATTATACTCTGCAATGAGAGAAATTCTTATAAGTGGAGATGTTATTTATGCAGATGAAACTGTGCTTCAAGTTCTAAAAGAACCTGGCAAAACTCCACAGTCTAACTCATATATGTGGCTTTATAGAACTAGTGGAGATACTGAAAAACCAATAGTCCTATATGAATATCAGCCCGATAGGACTGGCAAAAGGCCTAAAGAATTCTTAGAAGGCTTTAAGGGATATCTACATACAGACGGATATGGTGCATATCACAGTCTTTCAAAGAACATCACAGTATGTGGATGCTGGAGCCATGCTAGGCGCAAATTTGATGAAGCTCTTAAATCCATGAGGCCTTCAGAGCAAATAGGTTCTAAAGCCTTAGCCGGCAAGAACTATTGCGATAAGCTTTTTGCCATAGAAAGAGACCTTGCTAACCTTACAGCTGAAGAAAGGTATAAAAAACGTCAAAAACTTTCAAAACCTATTTTGGAAGACTTTTTGTCATGGTTAAAAGAGTGCAAGGTACTTCCAAAGACAGCTCTAGGAAAGGCGGTAAACTACACACTAGACCAATGGAAGTACTTACAAAACTATCTCCTAGATGGAAGATGTGAAATAAGCAATAACAGAGCTGAAAGAAGCATTAAGCCTTTTGTTATTGGTCGTAAAAACTTTTTGTTTGCTGACACTGTTCGTGGAGCTAAATCAAGTGCAATAATATATAGCATTATGGAAACAGCAAAGGAAAATGGGCTAAACCCTTTCAACTATCTTACATATTTATTTGAAAAAATGCCTAACTCAGATTTCGAAAATAATCCAGATGTATTTGAATTTCTTTTTCCTTGGGGAAATCTCCCTAAGGAATGTTACTTAAAGAAGAAAGATTGAAAAATAAGCGGTTAACAATTGTCAATGTGATTAGTTGTTAACCGCTTACTGTTCAAATGTAATTACCTTACAATCAGAACCGACGATTACCCAAGCATAATTGTTCTTATCTTCCAAATAACATTTGTATTTCATGCCTGATACAGTGATATTAACACTTTCGCTATTTCTTTCATCCTTCAAGGTAATAATTTCGTCATGCTTGTCTATCCATAGATTTTTCAGTTTTTCAAACATACCGGGTTCAATCTTATCTAAAAATGCTTTGGCAGCTGCTTTTGTTTCCTCTTTACTTGGAAGCTCATCTGTTGACAAACTTTGATCCATCCATGTAAATCCAAGTATTTTATTGTTGCTTTTTTCAACAACAAAAGAAAAATGTTCACCATCTAAACCATTATTTTCTCCTGAACTTTTTTCATATCGGAAAACCCAAATATCTACTCCATTTTGTTTTTGATTTTGAACATCTTTTAATTTATATCCTTCTGGAACTGACAACAATTCCAACACTCGTTCCAACGATTCACTATATTCTTGTTCCTTGCTAGCTTTATCTAAATTCATATTAATTGTAGGTATATTATTTTCCATGTTACTAATCACCTCATTATTTTTACTTTATTTAACTTTTAAAAGTTTACATATGACATCCCGAACTATATAAGTCTAATATAATCTAAAATTATAAAATTTCTTCTATAAATTTTTATTAAATACATTTACAAGAGTTATTTTTCGTTTATTCTTACAATAAAAGATAAAAAGAAACCAATACACAAAATAGCAGCTAATATCTCAAATGTTAAGATGTAACTGCCTGTTTTAAGTAGATTTAATGCCACTATCGGTCCGAGAGTTGCTCCAATGAATAAAATAAATGTGTATAATGACACAGCTACTCCACGAGATTCTCCACCTAGGTTTCCAATCAAAGAAATAAGTGTTGGTACAGTAACCGAAATTCCTCCAACAAAAATAACACTCATAGTAACAAGAAAAGGAAGACTAGAACTTGTACCAATAAGGCCAATCCCAACAGTTGCTAGCATTAAACCTCCTTGCAGAACCATCCTTACTCCAAACCTTGCTACTAATTTTCCAGCAAGAGGTGATAGTAGCATTCCAATAATCCCTGTAGTTCTAACCACAAGAATTTGATTGCTATTCAATCCAAATGGAGATCGGCTTAAATAACTTCCCAAGGCTGTGTACATACCAACAAACGAAAGTAATAGCGTAATAGTTATAAAATAACAAAAGAAAAAATTTCTCTTAAAAAGTAAAGTTCCCATTTGCTTAAATTGAGCCAGTACACTTACTTTTTTTTGTAGAATCTCATCTTTCGGGACCAATCCTGTTAATAAGACTGCACTCAACAGATAAATAACCCCAAGGAAGTAGAAAACGCTTGACCAACCTAGGTTTTGACTCACTATACTACTAAAAACCTGCCCCACAATCCCTGCCATTAAAAATCCTGTGCTGACAAACCCTATAGTTGTTACTCTTTTTTCAATTGGAAACATTTCTACAACATAAGAAAGCACAGCAGGTCCAAAGGTCGAAGCCGCTAATCCTTGAATAGCACGTAATATTACAATTAAAGAAAGTTGGTTAACAAACCCTAATATTGGTGTTATAACAAACAAAGCAATCAATCCAACTAACATCATTTGCTTCCTACCATATTTTTCAGATAAAGGTGCAAAAAGTAAGAATCCAACTGCATATGCAAATGAAAAAGCGCTAGTGGTCCATGAAGCTTGGGATGGTACTACTCTAAACATATTTGAAAAAATTGATACCATTGGAATAGTGATATACAAACTTGAGACAACAACCAATCCACACCATACAAGTATTGATGTCATCAAATTATAATTTTTTTCTGTATTAGTAATTTGTTCTACTTTATAAGCTAGTTTTGCCAAATCTGAAACCCCCTCTTTATTCCATAAAAAAATTTGAAAGAAAAAATATACTTTTTGCTCTGCACACAAAATTATAAAGGATATTTTTTAGTTCATCAGTAAAACCCTATTAATAATCGACGTTTATTAATATGCATAAAACCACTCCTTATATTTTAGGTGAATGTTAAATTATGTATTGTAACTTAACTACATATATTGTAACATACTTACAAAACATGTCAATATATTTTTTGTGTTGTAAAAAAATTTTAAATATCGTAGAATATTTTCAAGGAAAACTATAAATAGAAGGTGGTTATTTTATGAACGGAAACGAACAATTAGAAGACATCTTATTAGATTTTGATTTATTAGGTAAATTGGTTGTTGGAATCGGGGAAGTGTCAGATATTACAGGAGTTCCACAAAGACAAATTCGATACTGGGAGGAAAAAGGTATCATTCAATCTTCCAAAGAAGGGGAAGGGACAACAAGGAAGTACAACTACCTTAACATCAAAAAAATTCTTTTGGTAAAAGAACTTATAGATGATGGTTTTACCTTGGACGCAGCAGCGAAGAAAGTTGAGGAACGAATGAGAACAATAAACGAGGTGTTTGTAAAACTTGCCAATCGCAATACAGAAAAAAAATAATAAAATAGAAATAGCAACTCATGCTTGAGCTGCTATTTCTATTTTATTGGAAATTAATTTTTATGAAGTATACTTCAACAAATATCAAGATATTGTATATTATTTTTTCTCGTTCTTTGCATTTTGTTCAAGTCTTGAGGAGATATAACATAGAAGTTACAATATAATATTATTTATTTACCTTCACTTCCTTTCAATTGTTCTATTAACGCTTCATTTTCTATCTTTATCATTTACTTCTCCATTTGGTGACTTTAGTTTTATAGAACTAAACCGCATAAGCGGTGGCGGATTCTACTTACTTTTTTAGTTAGTGATAAAATCAAAGATAAAATAATACAAAGAGGTATTTACTGAAAAGTAAGTACCTCTTATATATGACAAACACTTCATTTATTATTTTGTGCAAAAAAATACATAATGAGGAGTGTTAATCATGTCAGAATTAAGAAACAGAATGAAAGTTGAAATGGAGCTTAGGGGATACAGTCCAAAGACTATAAAAAATTATATCCTCCATGTTAGTAACTTTGCTAAATTCCATAATAAATCACCTGAATTATTAGGTGAAAATGAAATACGAGATTACTTACATTATTGTATCACTAAAAAGAAATTAAGTGAAGGTACTGTAAATTATTGTAATGCAAGCTTAAGATTTTTTTATACTAAAGTTCTTAATAGACAATGGAACATTGAAAAGTTATCTAGAGTCAAAGAACGTAGAAGAATGCCTGTAGTACTATCTCCACAGGAAATTAAAGATATCTTTGGACGGGAGTAGATGGATAAATTCTAAGGATGGTTTTTTTATACCAGTTAAAGTGTTATCACGAAAGTTCCGTGGAAAATTCTTGCACTATTTAAAAAAAGATTACTATAGCAATAATTTAAAATTTAATGATGAAATGGAAGATTTGAGACGAAAAGATATTTTTCGGGGCTTTGTCGATAGAGTTTATAATAAAGAATGGGTTGTATATTGTAAACCACCTTTTGGTAGTGCAGAGCATGTATTGGAGTATTTAGGCAGGTATACTCACAGAGCAGCCATTTCTAATAATAAGATAGTAGCATTTGAAAATGGGCTGGTTGTATTCAAATAGAGAGATTATAGAGATAACAACAAAGAAAAATATATGACAGTTACTGCTGAGGAGTTTATTCGTAGGTTTCTGATGCATATTTTACCAAGTAAGTTTGTGAAAATAAGACATTATGGGATTTTAAGCAATAGAAATAGACTAACCAAGCTGAAAAAATGTAAGAAGATCCTTAAAGTTTCCACTATCAAAATTGATAGTCAGAAGAAATTAAATTCAGCGGAGCTGTTGTTTAAATTAACTGGTGTAGATATTAACATTTGCCCTTGCTGCAGTGGAAAAATGGTAACAAAGAAAAAGTTGAATCCTACAATTAGTGAACCACCAGAATAAGCAAAAGCTAAAACTATATAAAAATAGAAATAGTTTATGTGGCTATGGGGAGGGGGAAGTGTATCAATAATTAAGTAAAACCTTAAAATTTTCAGGAATACTTTATAATATTGTACTAAATATTGTGATAAAATTAAACTTGTAAGGTTTATCGTAGGAAAATGGGGATTATTGAAATCCCATAGTACCTGCGGCGGTTTCGTTCTATAATTTGTTTCTGAAATTGAGCAGCTTTATAATAAAATCAAAAAAAGATTCTAAAATTAAGCTGTTTATTTTTGCGGCTCAACTTCAGAATCCAAATCTATTCAAATGATGGCACTTTTTTATATTTTAGTGATTCTGTAATTATGCTAGAGTTTAATAAGGTAAACCGGAAAATTAGGATATTATTATAAGATGATGCAAAAAAGAGAAATATATCTAATTGCAAAAGCAACATTTCTCTTTTAGTTTATGACAGATACATTTCTCCCCACTTGCCATTAAATAATTCCAAGGATTTTCGAACTGGGCAGTTATTGCTTGGTTCAGATGCAGTAAGTACCTGTAAATATTGTTCATAAGTCATATTTTTTATCATGGAGCACCTACAGTAATTATTGTAAGCGGTAAGAAAGAAGATATGACAGTTGGTGTTCCATACTGTAATGCTTCCTATGTTGTAGAAAATATGATAAAATCATTGAAATGGGTATGGTGCCGAATTTACCATAGACAAGAGTCATTATTTGATCATACTTTATCGTAAAGGTGGTGTTAAAAGTGAAAAAAGTTTTTACATTAATTAGTATAGGTTTGCTGCTTGTTTTACTTTCTGGTTGTGTAGGTCCAAATAAAGATAATAGTAGTAATGTTAATAATCAAAGTAATGCCCCTACATCTCAATTATTAGAAATTAAGGATTACTTTCCAATTAAGAATAATGTGAGATACACATACCAGGGGAAGGGAAATGAATATGCATCTTATAATGTGTATATAGACTATACTTCAGAAGGTAAAGTCCAACAAAGAGTGGATAACGGCGGTACAGTGACAGCTAAGGTTATGGAATTAAAGGATGGTAAGCTTACAAAGTTGTTATCAAGAGAAGAAGCATATTATAGAGAAAACCTTTTAGGGGCAAAGGGAGATGAAGAAGAAATTCTTTTGATGGAACCACTGGCAAAAGGTACAACTTGGACTCTTAAGGATTCAAGAGTAAGAACAATAACTAGTACTTCAGTTGATATAACAACTCCATCAGGTAGCTATAAAGCCATCGAAGTTGAGACTAAAGGTCCAAAGGATAAAACTATTGATTATTATGCAAAAAATGTTGGTTTAATAAAATCAGTATTTATCTCTGGAGAATCTGAAATAATATCTTCACTAAGTAAAATTGAGGAAAATGCTTCATTAGTACAAAGAATTAGTTTTTTCTACCCTAATATTAATGATGATAAAATTTACTATAAAAATAAAGATATAAGTTTTAAAACTAATGATATAACTAAGCAAGTTTTAGAGACAGCTTACAAAGAGCCAGTAAACAATAATTTAGGAAAAGTATTTTCTAAGAATACAAAAATTAACAGCCTATATTTAAATAAAGACAATGCAGTTTATATAGATCTAAATAGTGCATTCTTAAATGATATGAATGGCGGATCGGGATATGAACAAATGATTCTTAAAAGTATTGCGAACACTTTTGGTAAGTATTACAACTCACAAAAGGTCATTTTGACAATAGATAATAAATTATATCAATCTGGTCATATAGCTATGAAAAAAGGTGAATGTATTAAAGTAAAGTATGAAGATGCCATTGAGATTAAATAGATTGAGCTTAAAATTTAATCAAAAGCTGGAGAATAAATGATGGATATTCTTCAGCTTTTCTAATTTTATATAAATAAGGTTTAATAACAAAAACTGTGCTTAACAATTGATTAACTAATAAACCTTAGTCCCTAATGACATCTTATACCAGATTACTCGTGCATTATCTTGTAGGCGACCAATCAAGGCTATAAAAGGTGAACCCACTTAATAGATTAATTGGGACTAACTTTATTATATCTATACTCCAAACTTCAACAGGACGGTATTCATCTCTGCACCCTGATAAGTAAGCAATCTTTCTACTGTCAGGAGACCAAGTTACAGGTGTAGAATAACAGCTGGAAATCGCCACGGTAGAGTCACCTTCACCTTTTACTCCAGATAACCTAATTAATGAATAATATTTCCCGTTTATAAATTGGGTTGAACTGTAAGCTATTTTACTTGAATCTGGAGACCAGGTTGGATAGTAATTTTTTGCTTCAGGACCACCAGGAATTTTATATATGTTCCTTGTAGAAAGTTCCAGTGTATAAATTTCTGATATACTGACACCAGGTGTAGTATATAAAACAAATTTACCATTTGGAGATAGTCTTACATTGTTTAAAGGCCAATTATCGTTATTTGTGATTTGCATTTCATTAGTTCCATCTAAATTATTTCTGTAAAGCTGACTAATATTTGATTTATCCTTTGCCTCATATAGCAGTTCAGTACCATTTGGGAACCATTGAACGTATGAAGTTTCTGGGCGATTGATTGTTTTGAATGTATTGTTTAAAACGTCATAGATTCTAATGATTTTGTTATCAGAGTAAACGATCCTTCTGCTATCTGGAGCCCAATCAATAAACCCTGGAACAGTGGTTTGATCAATTTTCGAAACTCTCATTGTTGTAAAGTCTATGATAGAGATAATGCCAGAGTTTCCTATATATGCAGTTCGAGTCTGATCTGGGGACCAAAATATCCGTGATGTTTCACCTGCTTCGTCTATAGGCATAGTACTTAGTTTACCGGTATTTGGTTCATACAGTCCCAAGTAAGATTTAATATCGTCATTTAATATTACAGCCAATCTTCCTGTACCACCAGGTGGTGGATATGGAATTCCAATGATCATACCTGGTATTATAGAGGAAGTAAGACCAGGGTTTGCTTTTATTATAAGATCAGGCCTTGGTTGTCCGTTAAGTATAACATTATATTTTGCTGCAATTTTATAAAGAGTGTCACCTGGTCTAATAATATAGTAGGGTACTCCTTGAGGAATAATCAGAATTTGTCCGGGTACTATGGTATATGGGGGGGCAATTCCATTTGCTTCTATGATTATTCTGGCGGGCACACCATAAATTTGTGATATAAGGAAAATAGATTCACCAGGTTTTACAACATAAGTAGTTACACCAGGAGGCATTGATAACTGTTGTCCTATATAGATTATATAGGGTGCTGTAAGATTGTTTGAATTTATAAGGGAAATGAGTGGAATATTAAAGCGTCTGGCTATACTATTAAGTGTGTCACCTGAACGAACGGTATAAAATATTTGCATAGGATTCTCCAAAAACAATTAATATTGATATATATAATATGATTTTTTAAAAGATTGGTGAATTTAAAAAGTTTCATGCTGATGTATATAATCAACTATCTATTGTTTATGTACCACTTAGGCTAATAATGGGTACGGGCGGCAAAAGAGGCAAAGGCGTAGTGGCTTGAATAAAGTGAAAGCCAGCGTCTTTAGGCGCTGGCCGGTAACAGAGGCTTATAGCCTCAGAGCAAGCCACCAGTTGGACGGGTGGTGCTGACTTTATATTTCCATTCGATAAATCCAAGAAAGGGATTTATCTGGTATTAAGTCGAATTTTATAGTTATGAATCATGGAACAATTTCAAAAACAGTACCTTGGTTAAAATCAGTCACATTCATAGAGCCATAAACCCCTAAATATAGTCTGGTTTGATTCAGATTCGTTCCCAAACTAACATAAAAAGCTGATTGAGACCCAAAATTATAATCGGTTTCAATAACACTAAAATCATTTAGTCTACAATCTGTTCTTACCCTGGTATAAGCTAAAACCCCTCTAACGGTCGGTTGAGATTCTTCATCCCGAGCAAAATCGGTAAGCACAACGCTTCCCGTTAAATCAGGAATTCCATTTCCCATATATGACTGGACTCCTGTAAGTGCAGTTCCTCCAAACTTATCGGGTCGGGGATCTTTATGAAAATAACAAGTTAGAGGCTGAAGACGCCGCACTGAAGTTTTTACTGCTTCATTATAATAAGCAATTGTTTTCTCATCCAAAGTCGGATTTGCAGAGCAGCCCCTTATAATCGAAGCAGGAAAAGCACCTTCCCACCCTCGCCAGCCAAAGTTAATAAATCCTTCTTGGTCAGGTTCAGATTTCATTAAAGAAGCTTGAATAAGCTGAGTAACTGGTATTGGTTTATAATGAACGAATGAAAAAATCGACTCTACCAGATCCTGTCCAACATTTCCCACATATTTAATATACTGATTATGAAACCTTTGAAATGAAATGCCAGGTATATTGCGAACCCCTTTGGCAATTACCGTAAGCGTTTCCTGAATAGGTGCGGGAAGTTCATTAAAACGTGTGACTACGGGTGGATTATTGATAAATGTATTCTTAACTACATCAATTTCAATTATTTTACCGGCGATTTCCATATCATCCTGGCTTAAATTAAATGGATCATAGCCTGATCCACCATCTCCGGTTGTTAAAACAAGTTTTCCTGTTTCAGGTGAAAAGTTTAAGCTATTGACACCATTATGATTAAAAAATGGTCTTCTTAAATTAAGTAATGTCCGCCGTTTTTGAGGTTGACCATTCGATTGTAAAATCCATTCTTCAACTGTATCAATATGATCATATTGAATTTCTCTATTTATCCACTTTAGGTTTAAGGTTCTGGGGTCACACGGGTTAGGCTTAAAAAATTCAGAAAGAGCACCTGGACCTTGTGTTCCAGCTACTGAATAATGAAGATAAAACAGACCGTTATAATAAAATTCGGGATGAAACGCTAGCCCTAGCAATCCCCGTTCATCATATCCACCACCAGAAGCACCTAGTTTTATGATTCGCGGGCGAATATCTAAAAAAGTTCCTATAACTCCGTTTCCAATGTAATAGATCTCTCCTACCTGGGTTGCAATAAATAATCTTTCCATTGAGTCACCCGGAAGTATAGTTGTTTTCAAAACAGTGGGTAAATTTATCTTACTAACAATGGGCCGTAAACTAACTTTAACTTTTATCAACTAACTTTACACTCCTTCTTATTGTTTTCTTTTATAAGAGTATGATTAAAACTGTTCTATTAGTACCAAATTGGGGCCGGGGAATCTGATGAGAGTAGGAGAGGCTATTGTTGGTTTCAAATAAAGTTATATCAAAATAGATCCTATAAATGTGATAAAAACGTAGATTTATAAAATATCATTTAAAACAAAGTTTAATCAAAACTTTAAGTTTCAATAATAATCTTATTTTATTTTTAAAATAAAGTTTGATCAAAAGAACTCTATTTTTTAAATATCTTAAGCTTTTCTATATTCTTTAATCTAATTCATTTAATATATATTCCCATATGGCAAATGCTGAGTTTTTATTACCATATTGTGACTAAATATTAATATTAAGTATAGACAGCCTTTATTTATTACTGTAAATTATATTCATCAGTATACCTTGATGATCTAATCATAGTATACAATAAGAAAAAGTTTATAAGAAAGGATATCACTATGAATTATTATATTAAACTTATTAAAGAATCTATAAATTATATAGAAGAAAATTTGTTTAAAGAAATGTCTTTGGAGATAGTCTCGAGGGAATTTAATTTGTCTCAGTATTACTTTGATAGATTATTTAACATTATAGTAGGTACAAGCTTTAAACAATATGTATTGGGAAGAAAACTAACATTAGCAGCAGAAACATTACTTAACTCAACAGATGCCATTATAGACATAGCTTTAGATTTTGGATTTCAGTATCCAGAGGTTTTTAGCAGAGCATTTAAAAAACAGTTTGGTATTTCACCTAAAGTATTTAGAGAAGAAAAAACGCAAATAAAAAAGGTAGATAAAGCAGTTGTTATCCCTCGAAGTTTAGTAAATTATAATGGCAAAATTACTTTAAAAGCAACATATGTACATCTAGATGCACTAAAACTTCAAGGAGTATCAAAAATAGTAGATGTTTATGATCATGAATTTGAAAGTAAGCTTCGGAAAACAGGAAGAAGGTTTTTAGTTAAAACGAATAAGTATAAACATTTAAGGCAGGATACATTGTACAATTTAGTTAATTGTCATGGTAAAGGGAGCAGTACATATACTTTTTATTTTGGAAAAGAAACTCTTGAAGATAAAGAAGTTACTGGCATGACTGAAAGATTGATTCCTAAAAGCTGCTACGCAAGTTTTCTTTATGAAGGTAAGATTTCTAAGATAAGAAAAACATTTGAGAATGATCTATTTAGGTGGATAGCTTTAAAAGAAATCAAATTGAATCCCATAGGCGTTGGAATGATTATAATTTATGATAGACAATATTATGAGAAAGAAATACTTAGAATATTAATTCCAGTAAGCGACTCACTAACATAGCAAGAAAAATCATGAAACCTAAGAATTTATAAACTAATATAGATATAAATATTAGTTTAAAGGAGAGACATTGATATGCTAAGTAATGAAGCTAAAATGGTTAAAAAATTCTTAAGGAGTGTTGACATTTGGGATAATCCTCTGAATGAAATTAGAAAATCACTTAAAGATATGACCAGTGAAGCTAAATTTCCAGAAGATACAGCCGCTTATATTATAAATGCTTATGGTGTGAATTGTGAATTATTCATTCCTCTAGGAGCGGCAGATGATAAAATTATTGTCTATTTTCATGGGGGAGGATACTGTTTGGGAATTTGGGATGCTAATAGAAAATTTGTTGCTAACATTGCCAAGGAAAGTGGTTATAAAACATTATTAGTAGATTACAGGTTAGCACCTGAAAATCCATATCCTGCGGCCCATGAAGATGCTCTATCAGTATACAAATGGCTTTTAAGAGAAAACTTTAAACCAGCAAACATAGTTCTTATGGGTGATTCCTCAGGATGCGGACTGATTCTAGCAACACTTTTTAAGCTTAAGGAACTCCAGATGCAAATGCCGGCTGCACTTATATTCATTTCTCCTGTAGTAGATTATACTGGTAGTGGAGAATCGTTGATAACAGCAAAGGAAGCTGATCCTTTCCAGTACGAAGATCCTTTCAGTATTGCAAATAATTTTTTATGCGATAATGATGTGAAAGATCCTTTTATTTCTCCACTTTACGGAGATTTACGTTGTTTACCTCCAATACTTATACATGCCAGTGAACACGATGTTTTTCTCAGTGATTCAATCAATCTAGCCGATAAGGCAAAGGATAGCGGAATTGATGTACACATTAAGATATGGGAGGAGCTATGGCATGTATTCCATATAAATGTAGGTACAATTCCTGAAAGCAAAGAAGCTCTTGAAGAAATATGTGAATTTATTGATAATAGGATGAATAATTTTTAAATAGTATTGCCTTATTATTCTAGTCTAAACAGTAAGTCTATATCAAGCACATTTTCAAAATTAAGATATATATATGTAGGAATTTCTTAAAACGAATGTGTGGTTCTATAATAAAATGATACATTCAAAACAAAAAACACGAACATTAAAGAGGTTATTTACATGGATTTGCATGGTAAATTTTAAATAGAAATGATGTTTTTTATGAATGAAAGTAATAATCTAATTAATCATATCATAACTTCGAGTGTAAAATCTAATATACTTATAAATTTAAAGTGGTAGTTATTTAAGTTAACTACCACTTTTTATCATGAACACTTCTTTTTATTCCTTATATTGTCAAGAATATAAGGACAAACCAAACCCAAAATAAAAAAGAGTGTTAACATGTCAGAATTAAGAAACAAAATGAAAATGTATATGGAGCTAAAAGGTTATAGCTCGGTAACAACAACGTATTATCTTACTCATATTAGCAACTTCGCTAAGTTTTATAACAAGTCTCCTCACTTATTATTAAATATTATACTTTCTTTGCTCGAATGCCCAGAATAACGATCTCAAGATACTCGGAAAAGTCAGTTATAAAATCAGGTTTCTTATAGAGTAACCAAGCTGCTACTGATTCCTTATGCTGATTTTCATCAAGCACAGTCTTAGGATACAAAGTTAAAGCATAATGAATTTGATATCGTATAAACAGACTAATCTGTTCGTCTGATAAATCCGGAAGGAACTTTGAACTAATTAACTTCAAACGGTTGAAAACATTATGTAAATCTTGTTTAAATGTTTCTAATGCTGTTGCTTTCACGTTCTTATCAATTACTGCATTTAGAATAGGCAGTAATCGAATGATTCGTTGGTTTTGATATAGCTGTTCTGCAAACAAGCGGCAAAAGGTTTTAAGATCTAATTGATCATATTCTTCAAGTCGTTCATAGATTTGGTCCACCCACTTATTTAAATCAGAATTCAGAATCCACAGGAAAATTTCTTCCTTGGTAGTAACGTATTTATACAAGTTTGCTCTCGAAAAATTTAACTCACTGGCAATTGAGGCAAGGGTGATTTTCTCTAACGGCTCTGTTTCATAGAGTTTCAGGGTAGCTTCTATGATTTGATCACGCCGAATACTTTTTTGTTTTTCATTACGAGCACGTTGAAATTCCATTTTGGCACCTCCAAGCTAATTGACAATTATATAATACCAGAAGAATTGTCAACTGCCAAGTTACATGCTTTAATACTATTTTCAAACAAGATTAGAACCATGAAATCTGATGGTCAGATAAAGAGTGACAGCATGATATTCTGAGTTTAATTAGAAAAGTTATTGACAAGTTACACTGTGTAACTTATACTAAAATAAATTACACTGTGTAATTTATTTTTATGGAGTTATCGTCATAAGTACGCTAACCCACAGTATCCTTATTAGAGGAGGTGGAGACAGTTACTAAGAATCAAATATTAGCTCGTCAGGAAATGAATAACCTACCAGATACCAGTGTAGATCAATCCTTGGTTAGGGCTCCAATTGATGGCATCATCGTTAAGAAACAGGGGACTGTAGGGGAAATTTGGTCAACTGGTCAAAACATGTTCACTTTAGTGGACCCCAATAAACTTTATATATCTGCAGATGTAGAAGAAACAAAAATTGGTAGAGTGAAAATAGGACAGCTTGTAGAAATAAATATTGATCAATTTGGAGCAGAAAAATTTACTGGAAAGGTTAAATCAGTAGGAGAGGCAGCAAACTCAGCTTTATCTATTTTTTCAGCATCAACTAGTGGTACTTTTACAAAAGTAGTACAAAGGATACCAGTAAAAATTCAGCTAGATAAGTTTAATAATAAAATACTTCCAGGAACTAATGCTGTTATTAAAATTCATGTTAAGTAATGGGGTGAGGTGTAATGGAAGAGAATAATAATGAGTCTTCAAATGCTTGGTTAGTCTTAGTTGTAGTTATAATTGGTACTTTTATGTCTATATTGGATAGTAGTATAGTTAACATTGCCATTCCTAAGATTATGTCTGTTTTTGGAATGCCAATGGATGATGCAAAGTGGGTGATAACAGCTTATACACTAACACTTGGAGCTATTATACCACTAACAGGATATTTTAGGAACTAAGAAAGTATATATTTTTGCTTTGGGAATGTTTTCTATAGGATCATTATTATGCGGATTATCATGGAGCGGTGCAACAATGATTACTTTTCGTATACTTCAAGCCCTTGGTGGTGGTATGATAATGCCAGTAGGAATGACAATAATATATCAAGTATTTCCTAAAAAAAATATAGGAGTAGCTATTGGCTTCTGGGGAATAGCTGCTATGGCAGCTCCTACTATAGGACCAACTTTAGGTGGATTTATCATTGAAAATATGGATTGGAGACTTATTTTTAACATTAATGTTCCTATAGGGATAATAGGTGTGCTTCTAGCTGTAATTTTATTAAAAGATAATGAGAAAAAGCCATTTAAGTCCTTTGACATAATAGGATTTATATCTTCTACAATTGGAATTGTAAGTCTTTTATATGTGCTTGGTGAAGGTTCTTCAATTGATTGGGGAAAGGTAGAAAATCCAATTTTAATAACTTTAGGTATTTTAAGTTTTGCATTATTTGTAGTAAATGAGCTTACACATCCAAATCCTTTATTAGAATTGAGAATTTTTAAGTACTTTGACTTTAGTATAAGTTTAATTATAAATAGTATTTTAACCTTGGCGGTTATGGGGGGAGCTTACATTTTACCAATATTTTTGCAAAGTGTTAGAGGTTATACTGCTATGGAAACAGGACTAATTATGCTGCCTTCTGCATTGGTAATGGGAATTTTGATGCCTATAAGTGGTAGGATATTTGATAAGTTTGGTGCAAAACCACTTATAATGCCTGGACTTATAATATTGGGTATTGGCTCCTATCAACTTGCAAATGCTGTAAATATGAATTCAAGCAAATCATATATAATTTTGATGATGAAGGTGAAAAAAATTAATTTAGTAATTTAAAATGTAAATTATAGGAATAAAGTGTTTGTTTGCTATAAGGAGGTAAAATATGAATTCGTGTCCAACTGTTGTAATTACTGGTGCCACTAGCGGACTTGGTCAATTAGTGGCAATTGAGTTAGCAAAACAAGGTGCTCATCTTGTTCTGCCAGCGAGAAGCAAGACCCGAGCAGAAACAACTAGGAAAATGTTAGAGAGTATTGCACCAAAAACTAAAGTAGACTTTTTTTGGGGAGATCTATCCTTGATGGAGGATGTGAGGAGAATTGGAGAGGAAATTAAAGCGGCATATTCTAAGATTGATGTACTTGTAAATAATGCAGGATTACATGCATTTCAGCAGCGTATAACCTCAGAGGGTTTTTCAGAAATGATAGCAGTGAACTATTTGGCTCCATGGTTATTGACACATACTTTACTACAAGCTTTAGTGAAATCAGAAAATGCTCGAATTGTAAACGTGGCATCTGAAGCATCACGTAATCATGGTGAACTTAAGCTGCCAGATGATTTAACGAATACATCTAATTTTAACACTAGAGGTTCATCTTTACTTTATGGAAAAACTAAACTATTGAATATTATGTTTACTGCAGAATTGGCACGTCAGCTTTCTGAAACTAGAATTACTGTTAATGCACTTAATCCAGGTTTTAATGTTACTGGTCTTGGACGTGAGCTCCGATTTGCTTCAGTACTTGAACGTATATTGAAATTTTTTCATATTGGAGATCCACGTAAAGGAGCTGATATAATTATTCGTTTAGCTGTTGGGCATCAATACCATGGTGTAACTGGGGGATATTTCAATGTTGGAACTGGTAAGCCTATTACTCCTATATATCCTGGTGCTGATATGATTATGCAAAATAGATTATGGAATGATACTAAGGAATTGTTACAGCGAAGAGGTTTTATAGAATGAAGAGAGAATAGGTATTGTATTTCAATATATAGTTCACCTGTTAAGGATAATTCTAAAACTGTCATAGATTTTATAATTGCTGGCTGATGGTATGTACCGATCTGAGGTAAAGTTAATTCGTAATCTTCTTTTATTGTTCAGTAATAACTAAATAAATAGTTAATGTAAAAAGGTATGCTAAATTCATTAAAGGCATACCTTTTTTATTATTTCAAAAACTGTTGTAAGAATGGATGTGATTTTTAGATTTGTATCTCTAAAGTAAAATCATTACTATATTTGAATAATTTTTTATATGTGATTTTATGGGGATGGTATGGTTTTATTTGGTTAAGTTTAAGATGTAAATAGTTTACTGGAGTTTATGTAAAATTGAATTTAAGCAATGATTTCACTAGGGTAAAGTGAAATAGATAATAGGTACAGTAGATAGGGAAGCAGCGAGAGAAACATTTATAAAAGTAAAAGGTATACATAATATAAAATTCAATTACAAGCCTTATTGAAATAGGTTGTAATTACTAATTTTATATACATAGGTGAATGGGTATAGGTAGCAATTTTAAAAATCCAACCTTCAGCAGGCTATACTGTAATAAAAAATTGAATGTTATTTATAAAGAAGAGATAGCGTTATAGTATTAGCACATGGTATAATATTACATATTTATTTTGTAAAGTATTTAATTTATACTTGTAAGTTATTGAGGCACATATCTCATAAATAATTCCTTAGGAAGGAGTATAGGCTAATGAGTGAAGTAAATTATACTGAAATAATTAAAGATCAAACAAAACCTGCTCTTTGGAGCATCAATAATGTTATGGACTGTGTACCTGATGAATACTGGAATAAAAGTTATTGCGAAATGCCTTTATGGAAACATATCTATCATACATTACATTCCTTGGATATGTGGTATATCAATATGGAGGTATATTGTAGGTTGTGAATAAAGATACTGCCCCTAAGCATTGGAAACTAGGACTTTTTTATTATAATCCAGATAACCCTTCTGAATTTGTTGATAAGAGAAAAGGTACAGGAGTCACTATTAATTTTGCAAGTACGTATGGTAGACGTATATTTCTATTTATACTTATACCTGCTGTTGTAATGTTAACATTATGTGCTATGATTCAATTCTTGAAATAGGTAATATATTTGAAACATAAAAAGTGATATTTAAGACGGAATGGTAGAATATTGTTCATTAACTAGAGTAAAAATGCTCTAGTTTTACTTCTTTACAAACATAAATAATAAATGTATTATATGTTTATTATAAATATTAAATATGTTTAAAGAGGTAGAAAATGAGAAAGACTTTTACAACAACTATAGAAGAATCTATACAAAAAGATTTTAAAATTTCTTGTAACAATAACAATGTTAAAATGAACGATATTCTTGAAGCATTTATGAAAGCTTATAGCAATAATGAATTTGTAGTTGAAACAAAGTTTGAGATTAAAAAGAAATAGATATGGGATAGAGAGATATAATAAAAATCAAGATTTATTAGAAGTAAAAAACATGAAGTTACATAAACTAGACAACTAAATCATCTTATATAAGGAAGTGACGTTATGCCAAAAGATAGACTAAACAAAGTTAGTTGTAGTAATTATAGATGTGAAATTGAAGTTACTTTGGAAATCCTAAGTGGTAAATGGAAAGCTCTTATTATTTGGAATCTTAGTATATATAAAGTTATAAGATATAATGAATTTAAAAGATTAATTCCAGGAATAACTCAAAAAATGTTAAGTCAACAGCTAAAAGATTTAGAACAAAATGGGTTAGTTAATAGAACTGTTTATCATGAAGTACCTCCTATGGTTGAATATTCACTTACTAAAATGGCGGAAGATTTAATTCCTATTTTAGAAGCAATGGACAAATGGGGAAAATATTTTGTAGATAATTATAAATCCTCAAATCATACGTCTTAAAATCTATTTTCTTTTATAAATAATTAAAGTTATAGCTAGTTATTAGCTAGCTATAACTTTTGTATGAACTTAGAAGTTTACTTCTGTTCCATAATAAGTAGCTTCAAATAGTCTCTTCATTTGTTCTACAGATATTTCTCTTGGGTTAGTGCCTGTACAAGCATCAGCTACTGCACCCTCAGAAATTTTATCTAAGTTAGACTTAAAGTCTTCTTCTGATACTCCAAATTCTTTTAAAGTAGAAGGCATATTCATAGCAATTCTAAAATCTTTAACTAGTTGAATTAATGATTGAACTAATTCATCTGTTGTTTCTCCTTTTAGCCCTAATCTTTTAGCTATATCAGCATAAATAGTTCCAGCTGCTTTAGCATTAAACTGTATAGCATATGGTAAATATATTGCATTTGCACGTCCATGAGGAATGTTGAATATCTTTCCGGTTTTATGAGCCATTGAATGAACTATTCCTAGTATTGCATTTGAGAAGGCCATTCCAGCTAAACATTGAGCTATATGCATTTCTTTTCTAGCTTGTTCTTCTCCTTTAAAGGAATTAAGTAAATTATCAACAGTCATTTCTATTGATTTCATAGCTATAGCATCAGTTATTGGATTTCTAACTGTTGAAACATAAGCTTCAAAGGCGTGAGTTAAAGCATCCATTCCTGTATTAGCAACTAATGTTGGAGTCATACTTTGTACTAAATTAGTATCAACTATAGCAACATCTGGAGTTATGTTATAGTCAGCTACTGGATATTTAATACCTGTTTCATCATCAGTTATTATTGAGAATGCAGTAACTTCTGAACCAGTACCACTTGTAGTTGGTATAGCTATAAATCTAGCTTTTTGTCTTAATTCTGGTAAGTTAAATGGCTTAGCAGCTTCCTCAAAAGTAAATTCTGGATGTTCATAAAATATCCACATTGCTTTAGCAGCATCTATTGGTGAGCCACCACCTATACCAATTATTAAATCAGGATTGAGTTCTTTCATAGCTTCAACCCCTTTCATAACCGTTGCAACTGAAGGGTCATTTTCAATTCCTGAAAATATTGAAGTTTGAATATTAGCTTCTTTCAATAATTCTTGTATCTTTGGAACTGTTCCATCCTTTATTAATCTTTGGGAACCAATAACTAGCATTGCCTTAGTTCCTTTTATAGATTTTAAATGCTCTAGAGCATTCTCTCCAAAATAAACATCTCTTGGTATAGTAAATCTTTGCATTTATATTTCCTCCCTTTAATTAATTGCTTTTAATTATTATCAAATTTGTTATTTGGTTTTTGTTTTTTCTTTGTGCCCTGGCACGAGTATTAGTATAAATCTATTAACTTGAGAAAAAAAGTAGGCACTTTTCGGTAGGGCAGTTTCGAAAAGGTAGGAAATATAGTTATTTGGATAAAATATTTATTAGCGGCTTTTATGGCTTGATTGAAAGCCTTAAAATCGTATTTTTCGATTTCTCGCTTCATAATTTATTTCACCCTACTACATTCTACGTTCACATATCGTTTTAGATATGAGGTTATCCATACAGCTTGTGCTTCTGCTTCTGTGTAAAACCATTCTTCTGCATCTGTTTTATCATAATATACCCCACCACCTGGAACATGATAAATCTTTTCACCTTTAGAGTTTATGTTTCCTTTTATTAGGCCATGCTGTATTGATGTGTTCGGAGTTGTCTGTGTAGGTGTTGTATCTGTTTTTGAACTATTGCTTGAACCAGCTCCATTAAAACTACCTGGATTTGTATTAAATGTTACTGTATTTCCATCAGTTGTAGCTATTATAACGCCACATTCATCTGTTCTATAAACTGTTACTCCTGCATTTTTAAGCTTGTCTAAAGTTGTTTGTGCTGGATGTCCGTAGTCATTACCTTTTCCAACACTTATAACTGCATATTGAGGAGCTACTGCGGATAAGAATTCACTTGTAGTAGATGAAGTGCTTCCATGATGTCCTACTTTTAAAACATCAGCTTTTAAAGAATATCCTTTACTTAGCATTTCTTTTTCAGAAATATTTTCTGCATCTCCTGTAAATAAGAAAGATTTACTGCCATAAGTAAGTTTAAATACTATAGAATAATTATTTAAATTATCATAAGAACTACTATTAGGGGCAAGTATTTCTAATTTTACAGCAGGATCTAAATCTACAGTAGTACCAGGTACAGGTGTAGTTATACTTAGCCCTTTATTCTTTATTGCATTAATTACATCTTTGTATTGGCTTCTTTGCTTACCTATTTAAGAGAACTAAATAGAACATTGACAACTGATAAAAATTAAAGTACAATTAGAATGAACATTCGATTTAATGATTTTTGCAAAAGTTCTAATACGGAGGAGTATCATGTTTGAGAATTATAATAAAGTTCAGGCAGCTGTGCTAGAGACTACACTTCGACTAATAAGTGAAAAAGAATTGCAAGCTACCTCTATGTCTCTGATTTCTAAAGAATCAGGAATATCAACTGGAAGTATTTATCACTATTTTGATAGCAAAGAAGCTATTATAAATGAGCTTTATAAAGGAATTGTTAAATTTCATTCTGAGCAAATACTAAAAGGTTTTTATTCCAATGAAACAATTAAAGAACGATTTCAACGAATTTGGGAAAATTTTATTCAGTTTGGTATAAATTATCCTAAGGGTTTTCAGTTTATAGAGCAATATTCATTTTCACCATATATTACTGATGAGGTAAAAAAGGAAATATATGATGGAGTTTGGTGCGGAAAAGTTGCAATGCTTTATTCAGAAGCCATAGAACAAAAGCTATTTATTGAATTAGACCCTAAATTAATGGTTCAAATGCATTATGGGTCTATGGTTTACTTATTAAAGTCATATTTTCAGGGTAATACGGATCTTACAGGGGATATTATTCAAACAGCGATATATGCATGCTGGAATGCTGCAATCAAAAAAGAGAAAAACTTATAAGTTTCACAAGCATATACATTGGAGATTTAGCAAGAATTAAATTATAAATTTCTTGATTTCCTTTATAAGTGGATCAAGAAATTTAAATTGATCGCATTAGAATGAATGTTCAGTTTAAAAATTTAATTATAGACGTAGGTACATTTAATAAGAACACAAACAATAGAAGATCAATCCTTAACAGAAGTAATATAATAAATTACTTTTCAATGTAAAGTATTAGGAGGAATAAACATGGAAACAAAGGAAATTAAAAATTGGCACAATGAAACAATTGGGAAAAAAGTAGTGGAAGCTTTAATAAAAAACGATTTTGATGCAATGTATGTATCAACTACTGAGGAAGCTGCTAATTTTATTATGAAGCACGTTACACCGGAGTCTACAGTAGGTTTTCCAGGGTCAATGACCATATATAATATGGGGATGCAAGATAAAGTTAGGGCTGCTGGTGGTAAAGTTTTAGACCATTCTATATCAGGACTAACTATTGAGGAAAGAGCTGCTATAGCAAAAGAAGAAATGCTAAGTGATTTATACTTATGTAGTAGCAACGCTATTACTTTGGATGGTATGCTTGTAAATGTAGATGCTTGGGGAAATAGGATAGCCGCTATGAACTTTGGTCCAAAAAAAGTGATAATAGTAGTGAGTGTTGATAAGATTTGTAAAGATGAAGCTGCAGCCTTTGAAAGATTAAAAACTGTAGCAGCACCTATGAATAATAAGAGACTTAGCACTACAAATCCATGCACCAAAACAGGTGTGTGTGTTAATTGCCAAGTTGACACTAGAATTTGCAGATCATATTCTGTAATAAGAAAAAAGCCAGGTATGTCTGATATTACTGTAGTAGTTGTAGGCGAGAGCAGTGGATTTTAAGTTAGTATAAAATATAGGAGATCTACAAAGATTAAATTGAAAATCAGGCATTATTATAGATATGCAATTTGTAAGAAGAAATTTATTATCAAGCTATTAGAATGAACATTCAATTTAATAATTGGTTTATAAATTAAGGAGGTTTTTTATGAAGAATAAAGTAGCATTAGTGACAGGAGCAACAAGTGGCATTGTATGGCTTTTATCAAATGAAGCTTCTTTTGTCACTGGTTCAACATTAGTTATGGATGGTGGTTTTATTTCTTAATGAAAAAACTATTTGTACTTAATTACTATAAAAAATAATAAGAATAAAAATAAATGAAGTGAAACATCTTATGTAAAAGATAGAGTTTGTTGCAATAAGGTAGTATTGTATTTGATGTTCCAAGAAACTTTTAAATCAGAAAAATTGATTTATTTGTTGCATTTTTAAAGTAAGTATGATACAGTTTAAACAAATACGATGATTGGAGTTGAAAAGATGATTAATTTTTCTTGCTAGTTTTACAAAGCATAATAAAATTGTGGGTTCGTATAATGTCACTTTTTTTGTTGTGCTTATGCAAGAAAGTTAATTGTTTTTTCACTCAGAAAATATATACTCTTCGTGCCCCTAATAGAGGGTTGGATTTGATATATTTATGAGCTGTAAGAATAATAATTTCTTGCGGCTCTTATTTTTTTATAAATCATGAGAATAAGTAGGAGGGATTATATAATGGATAATAAAGATACTTCGCTAACGCATGATAATCTCCATATAGAGCCGGATACTTCAGGCGACATTTATATGGAGTAATATCAGTCGCCTATGGTTCCGACTTTGTTATTTGTACTTTTAATTACAAAGGAGGATAAAAATATGTCTTTAATAAATGTAACAAACCTGACTTTCGCTTATGAAGGCAGTTATGATAATATTTTTGAAAATGTAAGCTTTCAAATTGATACCGATTGGAAATTAGGCTTTACCGGAAGAAATGGACGAGGAAAAACTACTTTTCTGAATCTTTTACTTAGTAAATATGAATATACTGGAAATATTTCAGCGAATGTAACCTTTGAATATTTTCCTTATGAGGTGCAGGAACAAGAAAATTTCACTATAGATATCATAAGGGAAATCAGTCCAAATTCAATGGATTGGGAAATAATGAAAGAATTATCGCTTTTAGATATAGACGATGGTGTTTTATACAGACAGTTTTATACACTATCAAAAGGAGAACAGACCAAGGCATTGCTTGCTGCTATGTTTTTGAAGGAGAACTCCTTCTTACTTATTGATGAACCTACAAATCATTTGGATGCTGAAGCTAGAAAAAGACTAAGTAATTACCTTAGAAAAAAGAAAGGATTTATTCTGATTTCACATGATAGGTATTTTTTAGATAATTGTATTGACCATGTTCTTTCAATAAATAAGACAAATATAGAAATACAAAAAGGTAATTTTTCTAGCTGGTGGGAAAATAAACAAAGACAGGATAACTTTGAACTTGCAGAAAACGAGAAGCTTAGAAAAGATATTAATCGCTTATCGGAGTCTGCTAAACGAACAGGTAATTGGTCCCATGAAGTAGAAAAATCCAAGAAAGGAACAACAAACTCTGGCTCTAAGCTGGATAAAGGTTATGTTGGACATAAAGCTGCTAAAATGATGAAACGTTCTAAGTCAATTGAAAGCAGACAGCAAGCTGCTATTGAAGAAAAGTCTAAGCTGCTCAAAAATATTGAAAACTCCGACAGCTTGAAGATTTCCCAACTTGTTTATCATAAAAACAAACTTGTGGAACTTGAGAATGTTTCAATTTTTTATGACAACACCATGGTTTGTAAAGATGTTAGCTTTAGTATTGAGCAAGGTGACCGAATTGCACTTAAAGGTAAAAATGGTTCAGGAAAGTCCAGTCTTATCAAGCTTATTTGTGGTGAGGATATAAACTACACAGGTAATTTCAACAAAGGAAGTCAGCTTAAAATATCCTATGTCTCCCAGGACACATCGCATCTTAAGGGCAACTTAACTGACTACGCTTCAAATAACAATATTGATGAAAGTCTTTTTAAAGCTATTTTAAGAAAGCTTGATTTTTCCAGAGATCAATTTGAAAAAGATATGTCATCTTTCAGCGGCGGCCAAAAGAAAAAAGTGCTGATTGCAAAGAGTCTTTGCGAAAAAGTTCATTTGCATATCTGGGATGAACCACTTAATTTTATTGATATTATCTCTCGTATGCAGATAGAAGAGCTACTGCTTGAATATTCACCAACCTTATTATTTGTGGAGCATGACAGTGAATTTTGCAAAAATATTGCAACAAAGATTTTTGAGCTTTAGTTTATCAATCAGAGTATGTTAAAGGGGTAGTGACAGGACTACCCTTTTTATTTGTGTAAAGTGCAATGGCAATGAACGGAGGAAGTTGTATGGAACAAAAACAAAGAGCAATAATTGTAGGCTGTAATCTCAAGAATGATAAGGAATTTTTAAATATGATGAAGGAGCTGTCTAGTCTAGCTGATGCATGTGATATTGAGGTAGTTGGTGAAATTATTCAAAAATTAGAGCGAGTGTATCCGTCACATTATATAGGTAAGGGAAAAATTCAAGAATTAATTACATTAATCCATGAGAAAGAAGTAGACATGGTTATTTTTAATGATGCGTTGTCTCCTTCACAAATTCGTAATTTGGATACAGCTTTAAAATGCAAAGTAATAGATAGAACACTTCTGATTTTAGATATTTTGGCTAAGAGGTCTAAAAGCAAAGAAGCACAGCTGCAGGTAGAAATAGCAAAATTACAATATATTCTGCCGAGGTTAACTGGCCTTGGAGAATCATTGGGTCGTCAGGCAGGCGGTGTCGGGTTTATAAACAGAGGTTCAGGAGAAACAAAACTTGAACTTGATCACATAAGGATTAAGGATAGAATCAGTGGACTGCACGCAGAACTGGAAACACTGGTAGTTCAACGTCAGAACCAAAGAAAACAGCGTAAAAAATCAGGAATGCCTGCAGTTGCTTTGGTAGGATATACAAACGCAGGTAAGTCAAGCATTATGAATTCCATGATTGATTTGTACGGCTCTTCAATTGATAAGAAGGTGTTTGAAAAGGATATGTTATTTGCTACATTAGAAACTTATGTAAGAAACATTAAACTGCCCAATAATAGATCATTCCTGTTAAGTGATACAGTAGGGTTTATCAATAAGCTGCCTAACCAGCTTGTAAATGCATTCCGATCAACTTTAGAGGAGATTACTGAAGCTGATATGTTAGTTCATGTAGTTGACTATTCAAACTCTAATTATAAACAGCATATTGAAGTTACAAAAGAGACATTAAAAGAGTTAGGTGCAGATAATATCCCTATTATTTATGCTTATAATAAGACAGATTTAGCAGCGGGTGAAATCACAAAAGATGAGAAAAACTGCATATATATTTCTGCTAAAAATAAAGCTGGAATAGATGAGCTAGTAAGTGAAATTTGCAAAAGGGCTTTTCCACAGCATGTTTGCTGCCAGCTGCTAATCCCCTATGAAAAAGGAAACATATTGTCATATTTCAAGGACAATGCCAATATCAAATCAACTGAATATAACAGTAATGGAGTGCTGATATTCATGGAATGTAAGGAATCAGATTATAGAAGATATAAACAATTTGAAAGCCTGATTAAAATATAGTTATCTAGGTAAAGTGACACTAGCATTTATTCGTAGTTTTTATCAATTGTTCTATTTTCACACTTTACTAGAACACCATACTATTCAAGTGGGAATCCTGGATTAGGAAGAACGATTACAACTTTCCATTATTCATATACCAATTAGGCTAATAATGAGAAGGTGAATTCCATAAAAATTCTAATACGGTGTTAAATAGAAAGTTATTATCTCAAGGTCTTAAATCTTATAATGTATTGATTTGTAAAATATGGTATAATTATTTGCGTATAGTTCGAAAATGCATTTATTGCTGAGTAGACATGATAAAGGGGGATGTATTGATGAGGAAAAAGAAAGAAAGGCTTCTATATATTGACAACCTGAGGCTGCTCATGATTATTTTCGTAGTCATAATGCTTCTTGCTGTGACCTATAGCGGTTTTGGAAGCTGGTATTTTAAAGAAGGAAGGCCTATTGGGCTAATATCAGTTATTGTATTCGGTTTTTATCAATCTTTTACACAAGGATATTTTATGGGATTTCTGTTTCTGGTATCTGGATTTTTTATTCCAGGGGCCTACGATAGAAAGGGCTTCGGTAAATTCATAAAAGATCGCTTTGTACGACTTGGCATACCGACTTTGATATACATGCTCATAATAAACCCGTTTATTTTATATGTGCAGCTTGATCTAAATTGGATCAGGCCCAAGCCAGCATTTATTTCTTATTACGTGAATTATATAGCAAAAATTCAATTTTTGGAGGGTTCCGGCCCCTTGTGGTTTGCTTTTGCTCTATTAATATTCTCTGTAGCATACGGACTTGTACGCTATGCAACTAAGTCCATGCCGAATGCTTCAAAGAAGGAATTAATCCCCAGCTTTAAAAATGTGATTTTGCTTATTTTACTTATTGCTATATGTGCGTTTCTTATCAGACTGGTACAACCCATTGGTACGAGCATCTTGAATATGCAATTATGCTTTTTTTCTCAATATGTGATTTTATTTATTGTAGGTATTCTTGCCTATAGAAACAATCTCTTTTCAAAGATTGATTATAAGTTTGAAAACAGATGGTTACTTTCCGGGCTTTTGCTTGGATTTGTAGCTTGGGTAGCAATCATGATATTAGGAGGTGCAGTTAAGGGAAATCAAAACTTTAATGGCGGGCTTTCATGGCAGGCTGCAGCCTATGCATTATGGGAGTCTTTTGTGGCAGTGGCTATGGCTATAGGTCTTATTACTCTTTTTAGAGAAAAATACAACTACCAGGGCAAAGTGATAAAGGTATTATCGGACAATTCCTTTGCTGTATATGTGTTTCATGCTCCAATAATTATTGCAGCTTCTCAATTAATAAAGAATGTAACATTATTACCAATTATAAAATTTGCAATACTTTGCATTGTGTGTATACCTGTTTGTTTTATTTTTACACATTTTGTTATCAGAAGAATACCATTATTGAAAAGGGTTATGTAAAAAATGTATTGTGATTATCCTAAGAAATTAATAATTATATGGAGGACATGAAAGTATGAAGGAAGAAATCTCGGCAAAGATTAAGAAAAAAGCCTATGATTCAGGATATGACTTATGTGGAATTATTAAAGCAAAATCATTCGAAGAATTTAATAGCTATCTTAAGAAGCGTGTGGGTAAGTTTCCTAAATCAGTTCATTTATATGAGAAGCTTTATAATCTTGGGGAGCCGCAGGAAAAATATGAATATTAACTAACATAAGGTTTAAAGTAAAACTCTACCCCACAGAGTTATCTAAAGGGGTAGACTTTTTTATTTTAAAAATATTTTAAATAACCTCTTATAAAATGTGAAAAGATGGTATATAATATAGCGTAAGAACATATGTTCTTAATATAAGAGAATTGATATTACTAAAAAGGATGATGTTGAATGGATAGACTGATATTTCATATAGATGTTAACTCTGCTTATCTTAGTTGGGAGGCAGCATACAGACTTCAGCAAGGAAATTCAATAGATTTAAGAGAAATTCCTTCTGTAGTAGGTGGAAATGAAGCTAGTAGACATGGTATTGTCTTAGCAAAATCAATTCCTGCTAAAAAGTACAGTATTCAAACAGGTGAAACCTTATATAATGCTAGAGTAAAATGTCCAGGGGTAACAATAGTACCACCAAGATATTGGCTATATATGCAATGTAGTTCAGCCATGCATCAAATAATGAGTTCTACGATATAGAGGAAGATGGGGATTATTATAATGAAAATTATAGCTAAACCAATTGAAGTGGTTTCTTATACTGATGATAAAGGTGATATAAGGCCATTAAGATTTAGACTTCAAACTGAAGATGAGACAATAAAAGTAATAAGGGTAGATAAAGTTATAGTTAAAGAAATTGAAAAGTTAGCAGGTAATCCTATGCTTGTGTTCAGATGTCAAAGCTTAATTGATAATATTCAAAAGCAGTTTGAAACTAAGTATGAATTACAAACTTGTAAATGGATATTATATAAAATTTAGCAGTTATTGCTAGTTTAGATGATAAAGACCATTATATCCCATCACTCGTTGAACATTGAAATTTTTCGACATGTAAGATAAAGCTAGTACTTTTACAATGGGTGGTTTTTTGTATAAAAGTTTATTTATTTTAAGGAATTTTATCGATTAATGTTTGGCATAAAAGGGGACACTGATTTTGTAAGTTATAAAAAACTAGAATAATGAGGTATTAAAAATGGAAGGAAAACAAAAACTTACAAACCAGCAATTGTCTGCAGCAGGAATGAAGAGAGAAGATAACGGTGAGGTAGATCATATCTCAGAGAAGAGAGCAACAAGTAGGAAAAACGATAATGTAAAGCCAAGATCTTAACTTGAAAAAATTATATAGTGGCAAGTATTTCGGGAGCTTGTCACTATATAATTCACGTAAAATTCACTCTTTTTTATGAGTTTTACTCTCTACATTATTATAGAGTTTTTCTGCCATTTCCTTTGTTAATTCAGATAGTTCTAACTTATCAATCCATTGTTTGGGAATAGATTCTAATCCTAATTTTACTCCCAATATATTTCCACAAATAGAGCCAGTACTATCACTATCTCCACTATGGTTTACTGAAAGCCTCAATGCTTTTTCAAAGTCTTCTGGATAAGAAAGAGTGCAGTATATAGCTATTGATAGTGCTTCTTCACTAATCCATCCCTCTCCCAGCTGTGAAAGCTTTTCTGGACCTGGATTACCATCCTTAGCTAAGAAAACTGCCTTTTTTAATGCATTTATAGTTTCTTCGCTACTTTCCATATCTTCTAATATTTTAATAGCATTTTTTACTGCATCTTCAATTGATAAGGAAGCACATAAATCTGAAATTATGCTTGCAAAAGCGCCTGCAGATAGATACCCTGTAGGGTGGCCATGAGTAATTGCAGCCAACTCACATCCAAGATTGAATGCATCCTTATTTTTATTCATGAAATATAAGCCAGCAGGAGCCGCCCTCATCACTCCGCCACAGCCTTTACTCTTATTGATACGATTTTCAATAGTACCAAATTTATTGTTTTTTGCTCGTACTAAAGCAGTAATACAACTATTACCGGGAGCTTTTTGTGAAAATAATTCTTCATATTGAAAAAGTGGAGAACTTACATCCTTAAGAAGATACTTATATTCTTTTGAAATAGGATATCCTTGAGTATGCAGCCATCTTTCATAAGAATAAAATATACATTCAGAAATGCTGATGTCTTCTCCATTTTTTCTTTTATTTTCAAAATTTAGTATGCCTTCAACAGTAAATAATGTCATTTGAGTATCATCAGAAATAAGAGCATTACCAGAAAACCTATTTACTTTCAAATCTCCTATGCCATTTGTACCGTACTTATCACATATTTCATTTATCTTCAAAAATTCTACTGGATATCCAAGAGCATCTCCAATAGAACCACCTAATAAACAACCAATGAATTTTTCTCTTGTTTTTTTCATAACAATCCCCTTTTTGAATATATTATACCACTTTTTATGAAATTAGTAACATTTAAATATATAATTAATAGAAGTATTTTTATAAAATATATTAAATTAACAAATTGTAAGTTTTGGTTATATTTTGTTGATATTTTCAGAAAATTAGTGAGATTGACAGTTGATAAGGCATATAGTAAAATTGTGTAAACGAATACATAATATAAATGTTGTATAAAAGACTAAAAAAGGTACTGTGATTCTAATTATACAAAACTATTTAAATTTAATAATTTAATTACAACGTATGGTTTGCAAAGGGAGTTGATTATGTATGTGTACTTCAAAGGAAAAAATAATTTATGATACTTATGTAGAAGGTGACTTGATAACTAATGATTTAATTGAATTGGTTCAAAAACAATCAAAGAAATTAAATTGTGAAATATACAGAGGTATTTTTGCTCCTAATATTGTATTAAAGATAGGAAAAGATATTAACAAATACTTCCATAATAAAATTATGTCTTTTTCAAAAAATTTAAATATAGCAAAAGAATTTTCAAACAAATTATTTATAGATGAGGATGTTTTAAATTCTTTAAAGAAGGATGGATATAATGTAGATTATTCATACAAACCAGGGGATAACTCTTTTTTTTCTAAAGTAGTTATTAGAATAAAAAATCAAAAATCCTTTGATTTATATGATGATTATGAAAATAAAACATATGAACGTGAAAAAGAGGTGTTAGTTCTTACAGAACCCCTTTATATAAAGTCAATTACTAAAGAAGATGATACAATTATAGTTGATTGTATTGATGGAGATGAAATTTCTGAAAGGTACATGGCTTATACGTGAAAACTAATTTTATTAAAATTTAGTTTTAAAAATAGTAGCAACCATTGCCAGTGGAAGCTACTATTTTTTTGAGGTTTTTTCCTATAAGTAACACCACTAAAGATAAGAGTTCAACGAGGTTCGCCTCCACCGAGGATAAAATAAACAAGTGATGATATTCATACATATCATCACTTGTTTATTTAACTTAATACAAATTAATCTCCATTCTCTCCGCCAGGGCCATCGCGTCTTGGGCGTGAGGATTCTGGAAGAGGTTCAACATTTTTATATTTGTTAGAGTTAGATAATTTGTTCTCATGGATAGTATTTAAAGAACTATTTTGGTGCTTAGAGTTTAAGTAATCGCCCTGTTGGTTGAAATTGGAATTGTTATTTTCATTAGCCATTTTATAATCACCACCTTCTAAGTTATTTTGTACAGATAATAAGTTTTTATGTTAGAAGTTTTTTGTAATTATTAACATTACGATAAAAGTGTTAAAGAAAATGATAAGAAATGGTTGGCAGTATAGTCAAAAGTGCAGCACTACCTGTCATTATTGTGAAGGAATCAGTAAAAAAGAAAATTAGAAAAATAAACAAGAAATATAACAAAAATAAAGGAAAATTCGTAATTAATATTGAATGACATAATATTAATGTATAAATTACCGAGTAACTTTATTTTTTTATATGGATTGGGGGTAGGGTTATGAAAGAAGTCTTTAGTATTAATAATCCGATGGCACCGCTATGGCTTATGTTTCCGCATTTTAGCAGGCACAGCGTAGGCTGGAAAATGGGGAGTGGAGAAAAGTATATTTATGAGTTTAATGATTGGTATGGCAATTTGACTGCAGAGGAGAAGAAGCAGTTTCAAGAGTTGTTTCCGGAGCCAATGGGATGGCTGGGTTTTTATGATGAAGATAAAGATAAGGATATCTATGATAATAATATTCTCCTTTGGAATAGAGATGGCGAAATGATCCTTAGCATTAATAATTTAAAAGAGGATTATAAAAATGGGAAAAACTTAGAATACCAGTTTTTCTCCGGTTATCAGCCTAGTAAAGATGGAAGTATTACAAAAAGCTGTTTAAGCCAATGGTGGAAGTCAGATATTAGAATTGATTCTAATAGCTACTCCTGCATGGAGCAATACATGATGGCAGAAAAGGCTAGGCTCTTCAATGATGATGAAGCCTTAGCAAAGATAATGAAAAGTACTAACCAAATGATAATGCAGGAATTAGGGGGAGCCGTTAATAATTTTGATGAGAAGCTATGGGTCAAAAGAAGGTATTCCATCATCCTTAATGGCAGTTATGCAAAGTTTGTTCAAAAGGATGAATTAAGACAATTTATAATAGGAACAAAAGATAGAGTTTTAGTTTATGATAGTGCTTATGATAAGATTTGGGGAATATGCATGAATGACTTTGAAAAGAAAGAAAACCCATTTACTTGGGAAGGAGAAAATCTCTTAGGTTTTGCTTTAATGGAAGTCAGGGAGGAGATTTTAAGAGTATATAAAAATTATGACAAGGTTGATTTTGTTATGCTTAATGAACTCCTTGGATGACAAGTTTTAATTACAATTTAAAGTGAAACAAAAACCTCAAAGATTTACATTCATTTACGAAACATTTGGTAAAAGTTGTATGTGTTTATTAGGGCTAAGTTTTATTATTTTTAGTCGAAAAATAAGGTAAAGAAAATTGAATGAAAAGAAAATTTGTGTATTTAGTTTCTAGTGTTGTATTAATACAACAAACTACTATTGATATTTGAACAGGGAGTTATTAGATTTGATAAAAATCCAATAACTCCTTATGGAAGGAATCTTCAGATGGAATTGCAAAATAGCTATATTAAAATCAAAGTCCTTACTTAAAAAGTCGCTAAATTGTATCAATATTTAAGTTATTAGACATACATATTAAGAACCGCTTGTAAGTGGCTTAAACAGCTGCTTGCAGGCGGTTGTGTTTTTTTTGTTGGGTGAGAGTAGCTCCACCAAATGCGTAACATAAATTGGAACAGAAAAGTTTGATACTTTGAGAAGATAGCATAGAAAATTTTCATCAATAAAGTTACTATTATGGATATAATAAAGTATAATTAGTATATAATCAGCTATATTATTGCAAGAGCAGCAGAAATTGCAGAGTTATCTAATATCTGAATTGCTTCAGAATATTATACAATGAGAACGTATAATATGGAATGCTGAGAAATTTAAAGAAAATCGTACATTCTATATGTCTATGTTACTCAGAACACTCCAACAGCAGCTAAGAATATGAGTTTATATAATGTTAAGTCGAGCTTTATAAAGTTTGATTATTAGTCAGGGAGCGTTAATAAAGAAAGGAAATAATTAAAAAATGGAAAAAACAATAAAAGAACTAATGAATTCAATTGAGTATAATAAAGGAACATTTCCTAAAAATGAGATAGAAGAATTAATAGAAAGAAAAGAAGAAGCAGTACCATATCTAATTAATTATTTAGAAGAATTTAAAAATAATTATGGAGAATATATTGATAAAGGGAATTATATGGGGCATATATATGCTACATTTTTACTGGCACAGTTTAAAGAGAAGTGTTTATTTAAAATATTTTTGGAATTGATAAAGTTACCAGGTGAAATACCATTTGATTTATATGGCGATAGTATTACGGAGGATACAGCAAGAATTTTAGCAACAGTATATGATGGTCAAATAGATGAAATTAAGGATTTAATAGAAGATAGTTTAGTTAATGAGTATGTAAGAAACCAAGGAGTTCATACTTTATTAGTGTTGGTGTTAAATGGAGTATTAGAAAGAGAAGAGGTTGTAGAATACTTTAAATATTTGCTAGATGGAGGATTGAAAGATAGGAATACTGAAGTAATAACTTCAATAGTATGTTACGCTTCAGATTTACACCCACAGGAATGTTATGAAAGTATAAAAAGATGTTTTGATAATGAAGAAGTTTCTACTTTTACAGTAGGGTTAAAAAGTGTTGAAAGAGATTTAAAACAAGAAAAGGGAATTGTTATTAGTAGAAGTAAAAGAGATGATCATAACAAATTTATTACAGATGCAATAGAATCCATGAACTGGTGGGCTTGTTTTAAAGAGGATAATGAAAAGAAAAAAAGTAATAAGTTAAGCGATTTTAATTACGAAGAGGCTATGAAATTTTTAGAAAACTTGAATAAGAAAGAAAAAATAAAAATAGGAAGAAATGATCCTTGTCCTTGTGGAAGTGGAAAGAAATATAAAAAATGCTGCGGAAAGTAAGCGTTTGAAGGTTTAAATTTAGCTTTTGATGGAGAAAGCTAAGTATATATGCTATCGAGAATAAGAAAAGTTGTTAAAAGCAAGAATATATTTGAAATTTATATTTGAGCATAACATTAGTATTGGGAGATAATATTAAAGTGAGAGAAGTCTTATTAAAGGAGAAGTATTATGGCTATATACTTAAATACAAATAGACCATTAGAAAATTTCATAGAACTTTACAATGAAAAATATTATGTAGATAAATCAGAAATAATATCTTTAATAAATGAAAAAATATCTAGTAAGAGTAAATATATATGTATAACAAGACCAAGAAGATTTGGAAAAACAAGTGTTATTAACATGTTGGGAGCTTACTATACCAAAGGTATTGATAGTAAGGAGATTTTTGATAATCTCAAAATAAGCAACAGTGAAAGTTATTTAAAAAATTTAAATAAATACAATGTAATAAGTATATCCTTTAATAAGTTGTCAGATAGAGGAAATACTTATATTGACTATATGAAAATGATAAAAACTTCAATTATAAATGATATTGTAGAACAATATCCGGAAGTTAATCCGGAAAAGTATTTTACAATAAGTGATATGCTAGATGCTACAAATGATAAATTCATATTTATTATTGATGAATGGGATTATATATTTAACAATAATTTATTTAAAGATAACCAAAATGATTTTTTAGAGTTTTTAAGAAATCTGTTAAAGGATAGGTCATATGTCGCATTAGCTTATATGACAGGAGTACTGCCAATAAAAAAGCATTCAAGTACATCAGCTTTGAACATGTTTGATGAGTATACTATGTTAAATGATATGCTTTATGGAAGATATTTTGGATTTATAGAGGAAGAAGTAAAAGAATTGTGTAACAAGCAAAGTAAGATTTCTTTTGCGGAAATAAGTGATTGGTATAATGGATACATAAATGAATATGGCGATAAAATACATAATCCACGTTCAGTAGTTAAAGCTCTTCAAAATAGAAAATGTATAAGTTATTGGACTAATACTGGAGCTATGAATGAAGTCAAAGAATATCTAAAATATAATACTATGGATGTACGTGAAGACGTAATTAAAATGGTGTCAGGTTATGATGTAGATATTATAATAAATGAAGAATTTAGAGCTGGACAAGAACCACCAAAAACTAAAATAGAAATATATTCAGCTATGATAATTTTAGGTTTTTTATCATACTATGATGGATATTTAAAAATACCTAATAAAGAGTTAATGAGGGAATTTGAGAAAGCCCTTCAAGATGAATCTTTTGGTTATGTATCTGATATTATAAAAAATTCTAGAAATATGTTGAAGGCAACAGTGTCGCAGGACACTGAAACAGTAGCACAGGTTCTACATGAAATTCATAATTCAGAAATACCAATATTACAATATAATGATGAAAATAGTTTATCATGTGTAGTAACTTTAGCATATTTGAGTGCAAGGGATACTTATAGAGTTGAAAGAGAAGAGAAAACTGGGAAAGGATTTGCTGATTTTATTTTCCATCCAATGAGAAAGACAGACATTCCATTTGTTCTTGAGCTTAAGAAAGATGAAACTGTAGATATAGCAATTAAGCAAATGAAAGAAAAGGAGTATTTTCAAAAATTTATTAAAAATTATAAAGATGTACTATTGGTTGCAATATGTTACGATTCAAAAACGAAAAATCATAGTTGTAAAATAGAAAGAATTTATTTATAGGTAGGTATAGTGGATTTTAAAGGTCATGCTTCACCTCCACCATACATAAACTATAATATTGATACAATAGAAAGTCCTTGAATTCAAGGGCTTTTGTTGTTTTTCAGACTTAAAATCCTAGCTAAAAATTTAACCTGAAGGCATAAAATTAAAAATTCAAATGTTTTATTTGCACACCCCTTATTAATTTTGAAATTATGAGTGTGTATTTTCTAGCTGAAATAGATTTGAAATAATAAGTGACAATAAAGTATAATATTTGTTATTAGTACATGAATGTGCTAATAACACTACTTGAATAAAGGAGCTTTTAAATATATGAATTTTTATTTCGCACCTATGGAAGGTTTGACAAGGTACATTTATAGAAATGCCCATAATGCCTTTTTCGGTAAGATAGATAAATACTTTTCACCTTTTATTGTTCCAAATCAAAATGGCTGTTTTAAGACACGGGAGTTAACTGATATTTTACCTGAAAACAACCAAGGTCTAGTTTTGATTCCACAATTACTAACAAATAATGCAAAAGATTTTATACATGCCTCAAAGAAAATAAATGAATTAGGGTATAATGAGATCAATTTAAATTTGGGATGTCCTTCTGGAACTGTAGTTTCAAAAAATAGGGGGGCCGGATTTCTTTCAAAAACAAAAGAACTTGATGAGTTTTTAGAGGAAATTTTTTCTCAAACCACAACGAAAATCTCAGTAAAAACTAGAATAGGAAAAGACCAACCAGAAGAATTTTATAATTTGATTGAAATATTTAACAAATATCCTATAGAAGAGCTTATCATTCACCCAAGGATTCAAAAAGATTTTTACAAAAATAAGCCTAATCTAAAGGTTTTTAAGGACGCTTTAGCTTTAAGTAAAAATCCTGTTTGCTATAATGGTGACATTTTTACAGTTAAAGATTACAAGGAGTTTTCCACTGAGTTCAATAGTGTACAAACTATAATGATTGGCAGGGGATTATTAGCCAATCCCGGACTGATCAGTGATATTGAAAATAATACTAAGCTCGAAAAAAAATTACTAAAAGACTTTCATGATAAAATTTATGATGGTTATAAAAAAATACTTTTTGGAGATAAGAACGTTTTGTTTAAAATGAAAGAATTATGGTTTTATATGATACCGATGTTTTCTAATAATGAAAAATATGCAAAAAAAATTAGAAAATCAGAAAGATTATGTGATTATGATGCAGCGGTTTTAAGCCTATTCAGAGAACAGGATATTTTAGAAAATTAGGAATCTTATATCGTAAGGCAATTTAGAGAGTATAATTAGAGTAAAAAGAACAAAGTTGCCCGTTAGGACAATTTTGTTCTTTTTACTTTATCTCTATTTTAATGATAACTATATTGCTATTTAGGGTAAAAAATCAAATTTTAATGGACTTCTCTCTACTAATCTAGGATAACTATATTTTGGGTAGCCTACCATAACAGCTCCAGTTATTTTTTTACCTTTAGGTATATTAAATAATTTAAGCATTGGAGAATTGTCTTTAAGAGCAATCCTTTCAAATATACCTGCCCAGCATGAACCTAACCCAAGAGTTGGTGCATATAGCTCCATATATGCTAGTGAAAAGATAGAGTTTTCTCTCCCTCTTGGAAAGTCTGCATCTGCAATTGCCAGAATAAGACTAGGAGCTCCTCTTAAAATAGTATCTATTCCTTTTTCAGTATACACTTTAATAAAATCATCAAATTTTCCACTCAAAACCTCATCATTTTTTAATTCCTCGGCAGTAATTGCAACAGCTTTATCAAGTATTTTTCTATCATCTATTATAATATAGGATACGCTTTGTAGATTATGTCCAGTAGGAGCAAAGTGGGCAATATTAATAAGATCTACTAACTTTTCTCTTGGAACTGAAGTTTCTTTGTAAGATCGTATTGAACGTCTTGAACGAAGAAAATTTTCTGTTTCTTCAGGACTCAATTTTGGAAACTTTTTTGAACTTTTTTGATTCACTAATGGTGTTTTTACATTATCAATAGCTTCTTTGGGACAAACGGCTACACAATGCCCACATGCAATACATTTTTCGGAACAAATATCTTCCGGACCATTTTCCCCAATTCTCAATATCTGTACAGGGCACTCATTTACACAAATTCCGCATTTGATACATTTCTGTTGATCTACAGTTATTAAATTCATTTTCTTATTCCTCCTAATAATCTATGATAAAATTTAAATTAATAAAATTATTTTGCAGTTTTATGGACAATAACGGCTATAACTTGAGTTGCCATTCCAAAAATACAAACTCCATACCATCCAAAGTGTGAATAGCTATAAGATCCAAGGAAAGAACCAAATGCTCCTCCTAGAAAAAAGCTTACCATATATACAGTATTAATTCTGTTACGCGTTTCTTCACTTAAAGAATGTACCCTGGTTTGATTGGAAACATTACAAGATTGAACTCCTAAATCAAGTAGCGTAACTCCTATAACCAATCCCAATACTTTAAATCCAAATAGAAGAAAGAATATATAAGAAATTATTACAGTAAATATACTTATTCCTACAACAAATCTAGGGCCTTTCTTGTCAGCTATTCTTCCTACCAGAGGAGCAGCCAAGGCACCGCTGACTCCAACTAATCCAAATAAGCCCGCTGCCTGAGAACCCATGTTGTAATGAGAGCTTTCAAGTAAAAATATAAGTGATGTCCAAAAGGCACTGAAGGCTGCAAACATCATAGCTCCATTAATAGAAGCTTCTCTTAAAACCGATTCGGTTTTTATTAATTGTATCATTGATTTTAATAACTCAATATAACTAATGTTATTGACAGGTTTACACACTGGTATTAATTTTCTTAAAGCTACCATAAGAATTATCATCATAATTGCTGCAATAATATATACCATTCTCCAACCAAAGTATCCACCCAAAATACCACTAAATGTACGTGATACTAATATACCAATTAATAAACCACTCATTATTGTACCTATTTTTTGACCTCTTTCCTTTGGATCTGATAACTGAGCAGCCAAAGGTATAATAAGCTGAGGAATAATTGAAGTAACTCCAACTGCAAAAGAAGAAATTATCAGCATAAACATATTATGAGAGAAAAACATACTTGTAAGAGAGAGTATTGAAAATATAAGCACTATAGTTATTAAAGTTCTTCTTTCTCTTATATCTCCAAGGGGCAATATAAATATCATTCCAACTGCATATCCCATTTGTGTAAGCATTGCTGCAAAGCCCACACTAGTTTCACTGACATTAAATGTCTTAGATATGTCTGCCAGTAAGGGCTGTATATAATATAAGTTAGCTACAGTGAGCCCGCAAGCTATAGCCATAACCATAATCAATAAATTATTTAGTACAGGTTTATTTTCCACAAAATCATTATTTAAGATTTCCATAACACTCCACTCCTTCTAACGAATAAAATTAGTAAATATTTTTGTTTCTCTTTCAGGCTTTTTTACAATTCCTTCACCGTTTTCTATGAGCTTCATAAGCCATGCCATATTTTTACCAAGTATCCTCATTATTTGAATCCCTTCTTCATCTTGCATTGCCTCACCTGGTGCTGTCCCGTTAAAAACGTTCCAATAATTTGAAGTAGCCATAAGCATTTCAGAATGATTAATGTAGTTATTTAACTGGTCGAAGGTTGGAATTCCACCTGCGCGTCTTACTGCTACAACTGATACACCAACTTTAAGTCTTAACATACTATCATTGGCATCAGCTACACGAAAAGCTCTATCTAAAAATGATTTCATTGATCCAGCAATGGATGAATAGTGAACTGGTGATCCTAAAATTATTCCATCAGCTTCTTTCATCTTTTCAATCCATTCATTAACTGGATCAGTAGTAATAACACACTTACCATTTTTGTTTTTTGTACAATTTTTACAAGCAATACATCCTCTAATAGAGTTATTTCCTACATGAATTATTTCTGTTTCCATACCTTCTCTCTCAAGTTCATCAATAACTATTTTTATTCCATGATAGGTATTTCCTTGTTTATTAGGACTTCCATTAAACGCTACAACTTTCATTAAATTTTCCTCCCTTTATAACCTTAATTTTTTAACACTATAATAATTCTTAATTTTCTATCAGTAAATACTGAACGTTTAGTTTAGTTTATATTTATATAATATACTAACCGTTCAGTTTTGTAAAGTATATTTTTTTATTTTTTTAATGTATAATATACGTATAGTTTTAAAATTCATTTATAATAATTTAAGGAGGTTATTTATAATGGATAAAAAATTAGGACGTCCTCGTTCTGAAAAAACAAAGACAGATATTCTTACTGCTTCCTATGACTTATTAATTGAAAATGGGTTTGGAGCAGTAACCGTTGAAAAGATTGCTGAAAGAGCTGGAGTTAGCAAAGCTACAATTTATAAATGGTGGCCCAATAAAGCTGCTGTTGTTATAGATAGTTTCTTAAATGCTACTAGTGTGAATCTTCCAATACCTGATACAGGATCAACTATTAATGATATGTTCATTCAAGTTGATAACTTTGTAAAATTTCTAATGAGCAGAAGAGGAAATGTAATTACTGAAATAATAGGTGAAGGACAATTTGATCCAAAGTTAGCTGATATATATCGTAAATCATATTTTAATCCTCGCCGAAGTATTTCAAAAGAAATTTTAGAACGTGGAATTTCAAGAGAAGAATTAAGAAAAGATCTAAATATAGAGTTAACTATTGATTTAATTTGGGGACCTGTATTTTATAGATTATTGATAACTGGAGAAGTAATTGATGATGTTTTTGTAAGAAACCTGATAAACTATGTATTTGAAGGAATCAAACTTTCTTAAGCATCAACCCTATGTATGCAAATGCTCAGTACTGATTTTGGTATTTTATTTGTAGGACTAATGGCCGACTTTGAAGTAAAATTATTTATCATGTTAATAATATTGTTCAGGGAAAATCCATAGATTTGTGCAAATCAAAAAATAGGAGACCCACCAGGCTCACCGCTGCAAATGGAAGCCACGAATACATAATGACCGTATTGGAAATCCAGTACGGTTTTTACATTTAGAGCAAGATTGGAATAATGTTGGGTGAACTAATGGTAGTATCCTCAAAATTACATTTGTGATCCAATTAAATTGTGTCATAAATGAGTAAAGTACGATACACTATGGCGAAAGCCTTTACTTTTAGACGAAAGGAAAAAGTGGAACTTAAAAATTTTAATTTTTTAGAATGAGGTATTGACATAAAGTTAACTTTACCCTTTATGATATAATTATTAGTGCAGTTAATTATGATTAATAATCACTCAGTGAAGAAAGGGGTGCCTTATGAATTATACCATTAGACAGGTTGCAGAGAAAATGGGAGTTACGGTTCCAACTCTGCGTTACTACGATAAAGAAGGGCTTTTGCCATTTGTTGAGAAAAAGCCAAATGGCACCAGAATTTTCAAGGATGAAGATTTCCAGGGACTGGCTATTATAACATGCATGAAAAATTCTGGAATGCCAATAAAGGACATAAAGAGGTACATGGATTTGTGCGCAGATGGTGATAGCACATTGCAGGAACGGCTGGAAATTTTTCTTGAAAGAAAAGAATCTGTCCAAAAGCAGATGGATGAATTAAATAAGGTTATGGAAACCATTAACCATAAGATATGGTATTATGAAACAGCAATTGAGGCTGGCACAGAGGCAATCCATAATCAAGACAAATAGAGCTGCCTGTATTTCATATACATAGTTATGAAATGCAGGCTGTTTTCTGTTATGTAGAAATGAAATTTTTAAAAATAAGGTATTGACATAAAGTTAACTTTACCCTTTATGATAAAGTCATTGATAGAGATAATCATGATTTAGAATCACTAAGTGATAAAAGGAGTTTTACTATGACGTATACGAATGGACATATTAAATCTAGTGTAGAAATTTTATAAAGCATGGATGAAGATTCTGAGGACATGATTATCTTAGATGAATAAAAAATGATTTAAGAAGGAGAAATTTATATGAGTTTTCAAATGTATGTACCAACAAGAATTTTATTTGGAGTAGGACAGCTTAATAATCTGAGCACCCAGAAGATGCCGGGTAAAAAGGCATTGCTTGTGATATCAAACGGAAAGTCTGTTAGAGAAAACGGTGCTCTGGCAAGAACAGAAGAACAGTTGAAAATGGCAGGGGTAGAATTTGTTTTATTTGATAAGATTCAGCCAAACCCGGTAAAGCCTACGGTTATGGAAGGAGCTGCTGTAGCAAGAGAAAACAATTGTGATTTTATAGTAGCTTTAGGCGGTGGAAGCGTAATGGATGCCAGCAAGGCAATTGCAATGATGGCAACAAACCATGGAGATTTATGGGACTATATAAATGGCGGCACCGGTAAAAATCAGCCGCTTCAGAATGAGCCGATTCCTCTGATTTGTATCACTACAACTGCTGGAACAGGAAGTGAGGTAGACCAATGGGGTGTAGTAACCAATGAAGAAACAAAAGAAAAGGTTGGTGTCGGAGGCTATGATTCTTTATTCCCTGTGCTTTCCATTGTGGACCCTGAACTTATGAAGTCCGTTCCATCTAAATTTACTGCTTACCAGGGCTTTGATGCATTGTTCCATAGTACGGAGAGTTATATTTCTTCCTATCACAGTGTTATGAGTGATATGTATGCACTTACGGCCATTGAGAATGTAGGAAAATATCTGACAAGGGCAGTAAAAGACGGAAATGATATGGAAGCACGTGAGGGCATGGCTTTTGCTAATACGCTTTCAGGTGCAGTAATGACTGTCAGTGTAACAACTGCTCAGCATTCCATGGAACATGCAATGTCGGCTTACCACCCTGATTTACCACATGGTGCAGGTCTGATCATGATATCAAAGGCATTCAATGAATTCTTCATCGAAAAGCATGCTTGTGATGAGCGTTATATTCGCATGGCTCAGGCACTTGGAATGAAAGATGCGCAGAAACCGGAGGACTTCATCACTATGCTTGTAAAACTTCAGGAAGATTGTGGCGTAGCAGACCTTAAGATGTCTGATTATGGAATTAATCCTTCTGAATTTCATACTTTGGCAAGAAATGCACGTGAAACAATGGGAGGGCTGTTCACAGCGAATCCTTGTGAAATGAGTCATGAGGACTGTGTTTCAGTTTATCAGAAATCTTATAGATAAAGGTAGTGCTTGAAATATATGATTTGAGCAACAGCGTGATTTCAACGAAAGGAAATAGAATGATATGAACAAAAAAGTATTGATTCTATCTTCATCAACATGGCAAAAGCCTTTATTTTTAGACGAAAGGAATGATTATAATAATGAAAAAACGAACTATCTTATTACTTTTACTTGTGGTGCTTTCTCTCACTGCTTGTAATGGCAGGAAAAACACCGAGACAAATACATCTTCTGGTGTGGCACAGACATCTAAGAGTGAAGCTCAAATCTCGGCAGGTTCGCATAAAGTTCTGGTTGTGTATTTCTCCCGTGTGGGCAACGCTGATCTTCCTAAGAACGTGGACACAGTTTCTTCCGCAAGTCTAAATGTTACGAAGGATGGCGTTCAGGGCAATACCGAAATTGTTGCAAAAATGATCCAGAAGGCTGTGGGTGGTGATTTATTCCTTATTCAGAGGGCGGATAAGTTTCCTGCCGATTATAGTGTGATTGAACGACAGGGGCGTGAGGAACGTGATGCCAATATCCGACCAAAGTTGGTAACCCATGTGAAGAATATGGATTCTTACGATGTGGTTATCCTTGTCTATCCTAATTGGTGGTTCGATATGCCTATGGCGGTTTACAGTTTCCTTGATGAATATGATTTATCTGGAAAAACCATTGTGCCATTCTGCACCAGCGGTGGCAGTGGCTTCTCAAACAGTATTCAGACTATTGGTAAACTGGAACCTAAGGCCATCATTTTAGAAGGGCTTGCAATAAGTCAAAACCTTCCTAATGACACGGAAGACGATGTAAAAAAGAGGTTGTCTAAACTAGGATTTATTAAATAATGAATTGCTTCATTTTTAATAAGTAAAAGGAGCAGATAAAATGACACCGAAGAAAATATTTCAAATTATTGTAGATTTAGCAATGACCGCTATGCTGCCTGTACTCATGGCATATGCGCTGGTTGGTGAAGCAACCCATGAGTGGGTGGGGATTTCTATGTTTATCTTGTTTATCATCCACCACATTTTGAATTACAGATGGCATCAAAATCTTCTGAAAGGGCGGTATTCTGGCATTCGAATCCTGGGCACAGTTATCAATATTCTGATTTTTGCAATTATGGTCTGTCTTATGGTAAGTGGAATCATGATGTCCCGTCATGTGTTCATATTCCTTCATATAAGTGGTGGTACGTCCTTTGTAAGAACAATGCATCTGATTGCTTCCTATTGGGGCTTTGTTCTGATGTCAGTACATCTGGGTCTTCACTGGGATATGCTGATGGGCGTTGCAAAAAAGATTATTGGTATAAAGGAGCCTTCCCGCATTCGTACCGTTTTTCTGCGTATAATAGCTGTTTTGATTGCTGCTTATGGAATATATTCCTTCTTGCAACGGAAGAACGGCTCCTATATGCTGCTTAAAACTCAGTTTGTGTTCTTTGATTTTGATGAACCACTGAGTTTGTTTTTCGCTGACCAGCTGGCGATCATGGGGTTATTTGTCTGTGTCGGCCATTATGCTTCAAAATTACTTCATAGAACGGTAATTTTGAAGCAACGCCAAATAAAAATGGAAAAATAAAAAACAAGTCCTTTGGAAGTCAGACAACAGAAAGGGAGGTACATTTTTGTGACTAAACGAAACAATTTGTATATATTTATATTAACTTTGGGAGTTTTTGCCATCATAAATACTGAAATGGGAGTTGTTGGGATACTACCTTTAATTGCTAAAAATTTTCATGTAAGTATTTCACAAGCAGGTTTGCTAGTGAGTCTCTTTGCTTTAGGTGTTGCTATAGCTGGGCCAACTATGCCATTATTCTTTTCAGGTATAAATCGTAAGAAAGTAATGTTACTTGTTCTTAGTGTTTTCGTTTTAGGTAATATTGTCTCAGCATTTACAACAAATTTTATAGTTGTATTAATTGCTCGTGTGATTCCAGCTTTTTTTCAGCCAATTTATTGTTCATTGGCTTTTACAGTAGCTGCTATATCCGTTAGCAAGGAAGAAGCTCCAAAAGCTGTTGCTAAGGTAATTATGGGAGTATCTGCAGGTATGGTACTTGGTGTACCAGTAACTAGTTATATTGCTAGTGCAACTTCTTTAAGAGCAGCCATGTTATTCTTTGCTATTGTAAATGCTATAGCGCTTATTACTACACTACTATTTGTACCATCTATGCCTGTAAATGATAGACTTTCTTATGGAGAGCAAATAAGTGTGTTAAAAAAACCAATCACATGGCTTTCCATTGTAGCTGTTATTTTAATAAATGGAGCAATATTTGGGGTTTATAGTTACCTTTCTGAATATCTTCAAACTGTTACGAATATTCCTTACAAAGTAATTAGCCTAATGTTGTTAGTATACGGTGTGGCAAATATTTTGGGAAACATTATTGCGGGAAAGTTACTTATTAAAAATGCCAGCAAATTTGTAGTGTCTTTTCCTTTTGTATTAGGAGTAGTTTACATCATATTATTCTTAATGGGACAGTTCACTATGCCTATGGCCTTAATTACTTTGGTTTGGGGAATATTAGCTGGTGCAGGAGCTAATATTAATCAATATTGGATTACATCTGCAGCTCCAGAGGCTCCTGATTTCGCTAATGGATTATTTCTAACATCTGCTAATTTAGGAACAACAATTGGTACTACTATATGTGGATTATTTATATCAGGAATAGGTACACAATACGTTGTATTAGGTGGATTGCTGTTTTTGACATTAAGTATAGTATCTATTTTACTAAGAGTCAACATGTATAGTCCCACAAAACAACCTTCTAGATAACGGGACAATACCAAAATAGAAGGTGGTTATATTTAGTGCGATAACTCCATAGAGTACTATGAATTTTTTTAGTGCACACTGTCCTATTCTATTTGTGTATCTATAAAGAAAATTCATTTTTTAACTGCAATATAGTATAATATCTGTTAGAATGTAAAGGAAGCGTGGTGGGGAGAATATTAAGCTGCAAAAAAATAATTAATCTTGCTTTATAGTTTAGAGTAATTAATATTGAAAAGAAAAAGTCAGTACTAGGCGCAGAAAAAGTGTTGATTTGCTCTCTAGAGTGAAGACTATTGGAATTGAAGTGTATAAAGAACAGTTTTTGTATTTAATAATTTATAATATTAGATGAGGAATATAGAGAGATGACAATAGAATTAGAAAAATACTACAATAAATTTTGTGAGGATAAAAGATTAACAAGAAGATATGGACAAGTTGAATATATCACTTCTATGAAGTATATTCATGAGTATCTAGAAAATAATGAGAACGCAAAAATCTTAGATGTTGGTGCAGGGACAGGGAGATACTCTGTACAATTAGCAAATGAAGGATATGATGTTACTGCAATTGAGCTTGTGAAGCACAATCTAGGTGTTTTAAAGTCAAAAGGAAGTACAGTAAAAGCAATGCAGGGAACAGCATTAGATTTATCAAGATTTTCAGAAAATACTTTTGACATGACGTTGGTGTTTGGACCAATGTATCATTTATATAAATTTGAGGATAAAGTAAAAGCGCTACAAGAGGCAAAAAGAGTAACGAAAGTTGGAGGTGTTATCTTAGTTGCATATTGTATGAATGAATATAGTGTATTGACATATGGTTTTAAGGAAAATAATATTCGTGCATGTATTGATAACGGAAAACTTAGCGATGATTTTCATGTTATATCGGAACCAATAGATTTATATGATTATGTAAGGATTGAAGATATTAATAAGTTAAATGAGGAAGCAAAACTGCAAAGGATAAAGTTAATTGCAACAGATGGACATGCTAATTATATGAGATCTGTTTTGAATGCTATGGATGATGATTCATTTCAACTTTTTCTTAATTATCATTTTTCAACGTGTGAAAGACCAGATTTGTTGGGAGCAAGCGCACATACATTAGATATTTTGAGAAAGGAATAAGGAAAAGAGAAGAAGGTAATCAAAAGGTATATGTAGTTGCTTTAGCCACTACATACAAAAGATTTTTATAATTTATATCAAGGTAGTCTGTGTTGATTTTTGACACAGGCTTTCTTTTTATTGATATTTATATTTCAATAAATATATAATAGATGTATTAAGTTAGTACGTAATTGTAAGTTATGACATATTGTATTTATAAGCTTTTATCCGATGACTATCCGCTCTAATACTCTTATTTTTATTAGGAAACTCCTCTTTAGAGGAGTAAGCGATTCGCACAAAATCACAGATTTTGGCTCTCTGCTTAACTGGGAGTAAAGAGCGGCTACGTCCCTGGATTCGTTCAACTAAGAATCAGGTGGGGGTTAAATGCCTAAATGGCATTTAACGGGCAGTTTGCTGATGGTAATCAGCTATAAGAAACTGCCCCGGGGTCGTAAGACAAACCCCATCTGATTCAAGTTTCACTTTATATATGGATTAATAGAATATTAATGTTTTATATTTGAGAATAAAATTAAAATAGAAAAAACTACCAATAAAAGTCACATCAGCGATTTTTTATTATAATATTGAGGAGAAGATAAATGAATTTTATAGCTATAGATTTTGAGACTGCAAATGAAAAAAGAAATAGTGCATGCTCAATTGGTATTGTTGTTGTGAAAAATGGACATGTTGTAGAAAAAATATATCATTTAATAAAGCCTGAGGAAATGAGATTTATGCCAATTAATATTGGAATTCATGGAATAAGACCAGGTATGGTTGAGAATGAACTAAAGTTTGATAAAGTATGGGAGAAAATTAAGCATCATTTTAATGATAATTTAGTGATAGCACACAATGCTTCCTTTGATATATCGGTTTTAAGAAAGAGTGCAGAACTTTATGATATAGAACTGCCCAGTTTTCAGTATATTTGCACAATGAAACTTGCTAGAAACTTTTATAAAGGAATTGAAAATGTAAAATTGAATACAGTAAATGATTTTTTAGAATATGAGTTTAAGCACCACGATGCACTATATGATGCCCTTGCCTGTAGTAACATATTGCTTAATATATCTGAAGAATTAAAGTGTAGGGATATTAATGAAATATCTAAATTAATAGGTGTAACTATTGGAACAGTAGACAGTAGTGGATATAAATTATCATCATCTAAAGGAAGGGGCATTAAAACATCTAATAGAATTTATCATCCTAAAAAAGAAACTATATTTGAAAGGTTAGAAGAGGATCTATTTAAAAATGAAGTTGTAGTATTTACAGGAAGGTTAACTTCTATGTCCAGAGATGAAGCCGTAAGATTAGTTAGAAGGCTTGGAGGGACTATTGGAAGCTCTTTTACAAAAAAGACAACAATTTTAGTAACTAATATGAAAGATATAAAAGATTTACGTAGAGAAGAAATGAGTAATAAGCTTAAAAAAGCAACAGATTTAAATGCAAAAGGACAGAATATAAAGTTTTTAAATGAGGAGGAATTTTTGAAATCTAACTAATAAATAATTAGTTAAGTTGCGGATTTCAAAGGTAGCGCTTCGCCTTAACCAAATAAGAACTATGATATTGATACATATAGAAAGTCCTTGATTTCAAGGGCTTTCGTTGTTTTTTGGCTGTAGTTTATATGGTGTTTAGGCTAAATTATTTCATCAAAAGTAATATTAAATGGTAAAAATGCACCAGGGGTGTGCAAAAGGGTGTAAGGGGTGTGCATTGCAAATCAAAAAATGTAGTCAAAATTTTTATGGTAGGAATGTCTATATGTTTGCATAGACACGGTACGTGGAGACAGTGGTAAAGCTGCAAAGGAAACACAGTTAGAACCTTGAGAAATCAGGGTTCTTTTTTAATGCAAAAAGTTATATGTTTCCAAAGACATAGTAAGGAAACAATGAAAGTGATATAATTAAGTGGAGTGAGTATGTCTTTTGAAGAAGAATATGTGAAAAAGCATAGCAAGAAGATTTGAATTGAATCTTTAGGAAGATTAATTAGAGGAGGATACATTATGAAAATTTCAAAGAAAGATGCGTTGATATGGTTTGAATTTTTTTCAATATTGCCAGAGGATGAGGAAATTATGACAAAACAACAAGAAATCATTTACTCTACCTTTGCACAAATTGAGGCAGCGATGGAACATAGAAATGATACGTTAATGTCGAAAATTAGAAGTTTGAAAACTTTGGAGAATAGAACTTTTTTTGTGGGAAATGAAAGCAAATTCCCCAAAGGATGTCGTTCTTGTCTGTTGGGCACTGGTTTGAGTGCAATTAGGAAAACGAACAAATGTAACATAGAGTGTAAGTTTTGTTATAATTATGGAGAACTAGATGATATTCCGACCGTTGGCGAAGGTATGTGGGAAATTGGAGGCACAAAATTTTATGACAAGGATATTGATTTACTTCTTTCCATCTACCAGAAACCCACGGGCATTTCCTACGTTTATTTAGAGCCATTTATGGAAATTGAAAAATACTATTCGGTTATAAAGAAATTTAGAGATGCTCAAATTCATCAACATCTATACACAAATGGCACTTTAGCTACGGAAGAGACATTGAAAGCATTAGGTGAAGCCGGTCTTAACGAGATACGTTTCAACCTGGGTGCTTCTAACTGTTCAGACAAAGTTATTGAAAATATTGGAATAGCGAAAAAATATATTAAAAATGTAGGTATTGAAACTCCAATGACTCCTGAGTTTTTCGAAGCTTTTTTTAAGAAAAAGCAAGCGATCTTAGAGACAAAACTCGATTTTATCAATTGTGCAGAATTACATTTAAATGAGAATAACATAGACAATTATTATGGGGAAAACATGTATATTTCCAGACATGGCTATATATCTCCAATTTGGAGTAGGGAATTAACTCTGAAATTCATGAAAATAGCCGATGAAGAAAACTGGGATTTAGCAGTTCATGATTGCTCAAACTATACAAAATTTGCTAGAGATTTAAATTTGAGCAGCAAAGAGGGTAAGTGGTTCGGAGCCAGTAATTATGCCTGTGAGTTTTCCAGGATTCCATACGAAGTATTTTTACCAATACTACGTGATGACAATTTCAAATTTTTAAGTGAAGAAGAATTGCCTGACGGCTATAAACCAGGAGAAATGATTTTTTAGAGAGTCTTGTCATTTTGTTTTTCCTTAAAAAAGCCAGAAAAAATAATTTGCCGCCAAGGCCCTACTAGGTTCAAGCGGCATCATTTTTGTCTGATCAAGGCATGTAGAGACGGTAGTTAAGCTACAAAGGAAACACAGCTAAGGCGTTGATATTAGTGGGTTTAGGGAATAGAAAAATTATATATGTTTCGTAAAACAGAGTTAGTGTCAACGGCAATTTAAAAATCATTAACTTCTACAGTAAGTGACGAAACCAACAAAATAGAACAAAAGGATGGGATTTTATGCAAAAGTAATTTAGAGTTAGATAAGCTAATTACGATAAATTATGCTTACTATTATATTAGTAATTTCTGAAGTATTGTTAGAAAGCATAAATTCATGAGTATAGCTTGAATTTACACAGTTAATTAAAATTAAATCATTTTTAACAGTTTCAAAAACTTTATCATTAATAGTAGAGTTAAATCCACCATTTACAGTGTAAAAACAAATTGCTGCTAAATCTTTATTTAATGGAGTTTTATATTCGAATTTAAGCTGTTTGCTAGGACTAATATTAAGATGAAGTAATTCACCATTATAATTTTCCCTTGTCATTAAATTAAAAACAGAAGCTTTACCATAAGTTTTAGTTTTCCAATCGCCCATAAAGTCGTCTTGCTCAAAGGAGTTAAGTAGTTTCTTGTACTTATTTTCATGGTCGAGAGTTATTTTTCCTTCTATAACCATGAATTTACGCGAAACTTTTGGTAGACTACTAAAAGTAGATTCTGGTATATCAATTTTAGCAACTCCCAACCTCCATAAAAAGTTTTTACTGGCATAATCAGAATTTAACGGATATGTTGTCAATTCTGTAGCCATGCCTCCAGACCAAAATGTTGGCTTATAATTTTCTTGCCTTAGTAATTCTACATTATATTTCATATATTAATTGCACCTCTTCTTATATATCTTTTATGTTCATTATATTAAAAGATATATGTATAATCAATTAAGTTAACGTGAGTTCGAAATATTAATTGCTTTATGGTTAAAGTTACTAGATATGCTACTAACAGCAGTAAAGTTATTTTAAAAGCTATAGAAAACTATGACTGAGTTATCAGCTTTACTACTTATATGAAAAGACAAAATGTAAGAATGCCAAAAGAAATAAGCAAAGAATTTTTATTCTATATGTCAAATCTTTGACGATTATCTTTAAATTCTGTATTTGAGATAGAACAATTATTTTAAATTGAAGTAATCATTATATTTTATTTGGAAATAGTTGTTGTGAATATTTTGTAGATAATCTAATTGAGTATTCTTAAATGTGATAGTATGTTTTCTACCACTTCTGCAATACTTAATTGTGCAATGATTAGCATGAAATTGCTTTTATTACATATTATGTTTATCTTATTGTGTTTTTATAGGAAGTAATACCGTTATTGGTTCAGGAAGTATTGTTACAAAAAGCATACCAGCTGGTGTTATTGCTGCAGGAAATCCTTGTAGAGTAATCAGACAGCTTACAGATGAAGATAGGAATAAATACCAAAGTGATTTTCTCATAATCATAATCTTCGTCAAATTCCTCATGTACTTTTGATAGTTCATAACCTTCTTTTTTCAAGTTGTCACATATTTTAGTTATGTTATACTTATTTGTAACAACAAAGTGGTGTTCAATATAATGAGGTTTGGATAAGTCTGAACCAGCATTCTTTAAAGCTACAATTGTATCTAAATCTAACTCTTCACGTTCTTTCTTTTCTTTTTCAGTTTCCATATGGTTTTCGCCTTCCGATAAAGTATTTTAAATATTAGTATTACCCTTAAAAATGTTAATACGCGTAAGTAGTAAATGACTACATTTTTTATTACCATTGGAGTGGATTTAATCAAATGCTTTTATTAAAAGATGCTTGACATAGACTTAACTTTAGGTATTAGACTGAATTTCAAGGAGGTGAAAAACATGACCATTGGAGAAGTTAGCAAAAAATTTGACATTTCAATTGATACACTTCGTTATTATGAACGTGTTGGATTGATCCCATCTGTGAAACGGAATACCAACGGAGTCAGGGATTATACAGAAAAAGATTGCGGATGGATTAATTTTATTAAATGTATGCGGACAGCTGGTCTTTCTATTGAAGTATTGATTGAGTACGTAACTATGTTCCAACAGGGAAGCTCCACAATCTTGACAAGAAAAAATCTTTTAATAGAACAGCGCAACCAGCTTGCTGAAAAAATTGAAGAAATGAAAAAAATATTGGAACGCTTAGATAATAAAATTGAAGGATACGAAGAAAGGGTTGCAAAATATGAAGAAAAATTAAAATAGTAAGAAAATACACTTCCATGGAACCCTAATCTAGAGATAACTCAAGATACTATATTTTTTCTCATGGAGGTAAAATTATAAAAAATGGAGGAATTAATATGAGTTTTAATATGTATATACCTACAAGAGTTTTATTCGGGGTAGATACTTTTTTGGAGAGAGGCTTCACCTATTTTGATACAGCTTATATGTATCATGGGGGGAAGAGTGAGATAGCTATAAGAGAGTCGTTAGTAAAACGGCATAAAAGAGACAGCTTCACTATAGCAACAAAATTGCCAACAATGTTCCTTAAAACAAAGGAAGATCAGGAAAGAATTTTTAACGAACAGTTAGAAAAATGTGGTGTAGATTACTTCGATTACTATCTTATTCATAGCCTGGGTGTAGAGAATTACAAGACAGCTCAAAAATTAGATAGTTTTGCATTTGTTCAGCAAAAGAAAAAAGAAGGAAAAGTTAGACAGATTGGATTCTCCTATCATGATAATGCGGATTTATTAGATGAAATCCTGACAGCCCATCCAGAAGTAGATTTTGTGCAGTTACAGATTAATTATTTAGATTGGGACAATGAAAGCATTCAATCAAGGAAGTGCTATGAAATAGCAAGAAAACATAATAAACCAATCATTGTTATGGAACCTGTAAAAGGTGGTAACCTTGCTAAAGTTCCTGAAAAAGCAGAGAAATTATTTAAAGAATATTATGCTGACATGTCCATACCATCCTGGGCTATCCGTTATGTAGCAAGCCTTGATGGAGTTATGATGGTATTGAGCGGCATGTCAGATATGGAACAACTACTAGATAATACAGGATACATGCAGGAGTTTAGGCCTTTTGTAAAGGAAGAATATGATGTTGTAAAAAAGGCTGTGGACATCATTAACGAATCAATTGCTATTCAATGTACAGCCTGCCAGTACTGTGTAGATGATTGTCCAAAAAACATAGCAATTCCAAAGTATTTTGCATTATACAATACGGAAAAGCAATCCATGAAGACCGCGTTTTCTATACAAAGAGTATATTATAATAATTATACAAAAGTACATGGTAAGGCATCAGACTGTATAGGGTGTAAACAGTGTGAAACACATTGTCCGCAGCATATTGAGATTACAAAATATTTAAAGGATGTAGCTAATACTTTTGAAGTATAACCTTCTTTCCGCAGATAGGAGAAGGAACTGAAAATTATAAATTGAGCCCTCTTTACGCTTGGTTTGGAATAAGAAGTGTAAAGAGGTTATTTTATTATATGCTGATATGTACATAAGAGTTATAGATCAAGAAAAGATTTATGAATACGAAATAGAATTTCAAACCATTCTAATACTAAGGCAATGTTACCGCCGAGAAAAAGAGATGGAATATCTATGAGAACAGCTTGCTTTATACTTCTAAATAAACTCAGTTAGCCACATTCATCAAAATTATCCCAATTATTTTATATTAAGTGGAATATAATGTAGAAAATTTTCAACTAGGTAGATTCACCTCTAATGTTATTGTTTCAGATGACTTAAAAACAGCACTTATAAAAAAAGATTATACTTTATATTGTATTGATATTTCATCAGGCAAAGCTTCTTTTAATAATGAGTCGAACTACAAGATACTAAATACAGTTGAAAAATATCAATTCATAGATAGTAACAAAATTTTATGCTTAATGACAAAAAGTCAGATAGGTACTTTATATATTTATGATGTAATAACTGGGAATAAAAAAGAACTAATTGATTTTATTGATAGTTTTGATTTGTCTCAAGACAAACAACATATAGTCTATAGTGAAAATGTACATGGAACTGTATATATAGGAAAACTGAATAATGATCAAATAATGGATAAGACTGTGATTTATAAAGGACAAACAGTCAATCTAACTTGGAATGGAGATAACAAAAAAATTCTGCTTTATAACCATGAAGGTAATCCGTTCCCTGTTGCTTATGTTGTAGAATTAAAATAATAAATTTCAACTATTTTTTTGCGGCTGCATAATTTATTTTATATGACGAGTTATCAATAAAATTTTTAACAGGTTATACACAATTAAATAAATTATATACTACATAGATTATATGTAGTATATGTGTAAGATAAGTAAAATCAATCGGTATATAGGATTATACATTAGATACCTAAAAGAGTGATTGTCATGAGTTTTTTTAAAAAAATAGTATATTTATGTTTGTTTTTAATTATATTTTCACTTGCCAGTTGTAACTCAACAAGCACTAAAAATCAGTTGCCAGCATCAAAACCAAAGGATTTCAATTTTGTTTTTAATTATGGTGTAAATGCTAAAAATCAATTGGATACTACTAAAGGACAGTATACAAAAGACATGGTTGTAGAGCCATCAATTACAATGGCTTAGAACAAACAAGTCACTTAGTTTATCAGGAAAATTTATGGAAAACGAAATTTAAGTTTTAAAATCAAAAATACAAACATATTTTAAATTAGTTATTATTTTTAAATGAAAGTATTTTTGATGAAAGGTATAAATCGGTATGAAGAATATTAATATAGAAAGGCTTTTTAAAAGTAAGAATACAGGAAATATTATTATTCTAATAGCTTCAATTTTACTATTATATTTACTTATTTCAGTATACTTTACTAATCATTTCTTTTTTAATACAACAATAAACGGAGCAGATGTTTCATTAAAAGCATATAATGATGCAGATGATATAATTAGAAGTTATGTTAAGGATTATAAGCTACAGTTGATAGAGAGAAGTGGAGAAGTAGAAGAAATAATAGGACAAGATATAGGAATGCAATACAATGAAAAAAATAGTATTTCTAAAATTTATCATAGGAAAAGTCCATTTAAATGGATTATTTCACTATTAAAGGATCAAAAATATTATGTAAATGATTTATTTATTTACAATAAAGATAACTTGGAAGATAAAATAAACCAATTAAATTGTTTGAATAAAGCTATTATAGAACCCAAAAATGTAAGTTTTAAGTATTTAAATGGTTCTTATGAGGTGATTGGAGAAGTATATGGAAATAAGATAAATAAAGGTAAATTAAATGAAGCTATAAAAATGAGCATATTAGAAGGAGAAACAAAATTAGATTTAAATGAAAAACTTTGTTACGAAAATCCAAAGTACACTCTAAGTTCTGATAAAACTTCTAAAACTAAGAATTTACTAAATAAGTATGTATCAACAAAAATCACTTATATATTTGGGAGTGAAAATGAAATATTAGATGGGAATACAATAAATGAATGGCTTAGTGTTGACGAAAATTTAGAAGCGGCAATAAATGAAAAAGCAGTTAAGGAATATGTGCAAGGATTGAGTAAAAAATATGATACAGTTGGAATAGCAAGAAATTTTAAAACATCTATAGGTAAAATAGTAGAAGTTAAGGGTGGACTTTATGGATGGAAAATTAATTGTTCTGCTGAAACAAAAGCATTATTAGAAAATATAAAACTTGGTAAAGTACTTGAAAAAGAAACTATATATATTCAAAAGGCTTTACCTAGGGGTGAAGATGAAATAGGCAATACTTATGTAGAAATTAATATAACAAGACAGCATTTATGGTTTTATAAAGATGGAAAGCTTATAACTCAAGGGGATGTAGTAACAGGAAATCCTAGTAAAGGATGTTCTACTGTGGTTGGAACTTATATGCTTAATTATAAACAAAATGGGGCAACTTTAAGTGGACCAAATTATGAAGCTGAAGTAACTTATTGGATGCCTTTTTACGGAAATATAGGAATACATGATGCAAGCTGGAGATATTCCTTTGGAGGAGATATATATAAGAGAAATGGAACCCATGGATGTGTAAATGCGCCATTATATTTAGCTAAAACAATTTTTGATAATATAGAAGATGGAACTCCTATTATTTGTTATGAAGAATAGAAACAAAGTTAAAAAAGAGTAGAATAAAATTTAAAATTGAAATGTCATAACTGAAAATCATGAAGGATTTGCTAGAACACTGTATTATTCAAAATTGAATTTTACGGTGTTTTAAAGAAAATATTGATGTTTAGATTACAAAATGTGGTATAATTTCCATATATGAAAGACTGAATTGCAATCTATAAATTCATAACCGATAGGAGGGAAAAGCATGACAAGAAAATATAATTTATATCAAATAGACTCATTCACTAAGGATAAATTTGTTGGAAATCCAGCTGGAGTTATAACAAATGCTGATGGATTAACTTCAGATGAAATGCAGAAAATAGCTAGGGAACTTAATAATTCTGAAACAGCTTTTATCTTTTCTTCAAATAGTAATGAGTATGATGTTCATATAAGGTTCTTCACACCAACAAATGAAGTGCCAATTTGTGGACATGCTACTATTGCTGCTCACTATGCCCGCGCTATTGAAAATACACTTAACACTTCAAGGGTTTATCATAAGACAGGTGCAGGGATTCTGCCTGTTGATATAGTGAAAGAAAACAAAGATTACAAAATAACTATGACGCAAGGGAAAATTGAATTTGGCGATATAATTGAAGGAATAAATAGAAAAAAACTTTTATCAGCAATAAATGTAAGTGATGACGATTTATTAGAAGATTATCCAATTCAGATTGTTTCAACAGGTCATTCTAAGGTTATGGTTGGCATAAAAAACATTGCAACCTTAAATGAAATGCAACCTAATTATGATGCCCTTTCTAAATTAAGCAATATAATTAAATGCAATGGATATTACGTTTTCACAGTTAACTCTCAGGATAGTGATGTTTTGGTTCACGGTAGAATGTTTGCTCCTGCTATAGGTATTAATGAAGATCCTGTAACTGGTAATGCCAACGGTCCTTTGGGTGCATATTTGGTTCACCATAAATTGATCAATCATAATAATACTCTATTTAAATTTAAAGCTAGACAAGGCGAAGCTATAAAACGTTCAGGTACTATTGAAGTGGAAGTAATTATAGAAAATAATAAACCTGTAGAAGTCAAAATTTCAGGAAATGCTGTAATAGCATTTAAATCTGAGTTGTTATTGAAATAATTATTTAAATTTGTAGTCACGGTATTACTACTTAGGTTAGCTTACAATCTGAATATTTTGCAAAACAACTAAAGCCTGCATCGATTTAGATACAAACTATTCATATAATAACATTTTAATAGAGGCTAAATAATTTTAGTGCCTATTATTCTTATGTAATTTAATGGTATAATATAAAATAAATTACTACGTAGTGGTAAAATATTATGGATAACAAATATTCTTTTCATAAATAATACATTTTATTAATGTCAGTAATCAATTTTTTACCTATAATAAAATACCGCTATAATACAATCCATCATAGTAATTGCGTAAAGAATAATAAAAGACAAAACAGAACACACCCACAGCAAAACGTCCTGTAAGCAGGAACTTTCAACTCCTGCTTACAGGATATTTTATTTGTAAATGAAACCCTCTTGTAGAATTCATATTTAATAGTAATTAAGATATAAATTTTTTAAAGAATTATGTCGCAAAAAGTGTTATAATTGTAGTTTGAATAAGAGTTTAATATTTAATCATTGTAGATATAAAAGAAGGTGAAAATATGAAGGATAATAAGTATTTGCCCATTAGCAGGCAAGATATGATAGATAGAGGCTGGGAACAGTTAGACTTTATTATAGTTACGGGAGATGCATATGTAGATCACCATAGTTTTGGAACTGCAATTATCTCCAGAGTGCTTGAAAATGCAGGATATAAAGTAGGGATAATAGCTCAGCCCAATTGGAAGGATGCAGAAGATTTTAAAAAACTAGGGGTACCTAGATTAGGCTTCTTAGTAAATGCAGGTAATATGGATTCTATGGTAAACCATTATACTGTGAGTAAAAAATTGAGAGATAAGGATTTTTATTCACCGGGAGGACAAATGGGGTTAAGGCCGGATAGAGCCACAATTGTTTATTGTAATAGAATAAGAGAAGCCTTTAAAGATATTGCTATTATGATTGGAGGAGTAGAGTCAAGCTTAAGAAGATTTGCTCACTACGATTATTGGAGTGATAAGGTAAGAAAATCTATACTAATTGACAGTGGAGCCGATTTATTAGTTTATGGCATGAGTGAAAGACAAGTAGTGGAGATTGCAGATAATCTGAACAATGGCTTAGATATAAAATATATCAGACATGTACCGGGGACATGCTATGTGATAGATAGCTTAGAAGAGGTATATGACTATATTGAAATACCCTCCTATAAAGATGTGTGTAGAGATAAAGTTAAATATTCAGAGGCTTTTAAAATACAGTATGAAGAGCAAGATCCTGTTAGAGGAAATACTATAGTACAAAAGCATACAAACAAGTATGTTGTACAGAATAGACCAGAGATGCCGCTTACTAGAGAAGAACTGGATAAGGTTTATTCTTTACCTTATCAAAAAAATTATCATCCTATTTATGAAAAGCTAGGTGGAATACCAGCGATAGAAGAGGTTAAGTTTAGCATAGTAAGTTCGAGAGGCTGCTTTGGAAACTGCTCCTTTTGTGCTATAACCTTCCATCAAGGAAGAATTGTACAAAGTAGAAGTGAAGAGTCAATATTAGAAGAAGCAAAAGAAATTACAAAGTTTGAAGATTTTAAAGGATATATCCATGATGTTGGAGGACCTACAGCCAATTTTAGATACCCAGCATGTAAGAAACAACTTAAGGTCGGTGCTTGTAAGGATAAACAGTGCTTACACCCAAGTCCCTGCAAAAATTTAGATGTAGATCATACGGAATATTTAAGATTGCTTAAAAAGTTAAGAGAATTACCTGAGGTTAAAAAGGTTTTTGTACGTTCAGGATTAAGATATGATTATATTATGGCGGACAAAAATGATACATTCTTAAAAGAACTTATTAACCATCATGTCAGCGGACAGCTAAAAGTAGCACCAGAGCATGTTTCACATAAGGTTTTAAAGTTTATGGGAAAACCAGCGGGAAAAACCTATGATAAGTTCATGGAGAAATTTTATAGAATAACTGAGAGAGCAGGAAAGAAGCAATTTATAATACCTTATTTAATGTCCAGTCATCCTGGAAGCTCATTGAAAGAAGCTATAGAACTGGCAGAATATCTAAGGGATATTCATTATCAACCAGAACAGGTGCAAGATTTTTATCCAACCCCTGGAACACTATCAACAACAATGTTTTATACTGGTTTTGATCCTTTCACTATGAAAGAAGTATATATTCCAAAAACTAAAAATGAAAAGGCTATGCAAAGGGCCTTACTTCAATATAGAAATCCTATGAAATACGATTTGGTACATGATGCTTTAGTACAAGCTGGTAGAGAAGATCTTATTGGCTTTGGACCAAAATGTCTGATAAAGCCAAGGGAAAAGCGAAATAAAGCAGAGCATAGTGGTGGAAAAGTTACATTAAGAGGAACAAGAGGCAAAGATAACTTTGCAGTTAAGCAGGGTAAGGGTAAAGACAAACCTACAGGTAGACAAGGTAAGGTTAAGGAAAAAACTATAAATAGAGGCAAAACTGTAAGTAGAAGAGATAATAAAAGTAGAGGAAAAAGAAGATAGTTTATAAAAAAAGTTATTTTAGAAATACAATAAAAATTAAGAAAAAAAGCCAGTGCTTAATTAATGAAGCATTGGCTTTAAATTTATAAAACCAAATTGCATATTTCGTATTTATATATGTACAAATTATGCAGTATTTTTCTTGTTTCTACACATACTTCATTTCGTGGTATAAATATTATAGCCTTTGAAAACCTGCATGAATATGAAACAAGCGGATTCCGTAAAAATGAAGTGGTGATATAAAGAGAGGTATTTGTAAGTATTTTGGCAGAAAAATTTTACAAGATTCTTGATACTTATGATACAATATTTTAAAAAGAGAGGTGTAACTAATGTCACAGATATATATCGATCCAACTATTTATACTACGAAACCAGTAGGTTCTCGCTTATTGAAGGAGATGGCAGTTTATGATTTGCTGGAGAAGCTTCATATCCCTTATAGTCGTATAGATCACGATGTAACAGCAAGCATTGAGGACTGTCATGATGTAGAAAAGCTCTTGGGCATTACCATTTGTAAAAATTTATTTCTGTGTAACAGCCAGAAAACTGACTTTTACTTGCTTATGATGCCTGGGGATAAAAAGTTTAAGACAAAAGAGTTATCCGCGCAGATTCAATCTTCTCGCTTATCTTTTGCACCAGCAGAGTATATGGAAAAATATCTTGATATCACGCCCGGCTCTGTGAGCATTATGGGACTTATGAATGATACAGACCGGAACGTAAATCTTTTAATTGATGAAGATGTTATAAAGGTAGAATATTTGGGGTGTCATCCCTGTATTAATACTTCCAGTCTTAAGATTAGAACGAAAGACATTATGGATAAGTTCCTTCCGCATACAGGACATGTCCAAAGATATGTGCAATTAACAGGAGAATAGGGATATTTACATAATTATTTTATAGATAACCATAACTTAAATTTAACTTATACGTAGGGGTATATTACCAATGCTGAAGTCACATTTAAATATTTTTTATTAGTCTTAGCGAAAATTTGATAAAAAATCTTAGAACTTTGAATATGGTTGAAAGCCTAAATGGCTTTCAACGAGCGACTTATCAATGGTAATTGATAAGTTGGTCCGGACTGAGCATAGCGAGTTTATCAAAGTTCTTAGATTTTTACCAAATTTAAGCTTTAGACTAATTAGAAATATTTAACGTGACAAAGCATGGTAATATATCCCGGAGTATAAGTTAAATTTCGGGCGTGACAATCTATACTAAAAAGGGGATGAGATTTTGGAGAAGCTGATAGTTCAATGGCAAGGGTTGTTGCCAGACTTTCAAGACCCACTTAGAGTGTAATAGTTGGACATATTGGTATATCTAATATATAATTAACATATCAGTGATTGTTAAGACTTAAAACAATATCTATAATAGTATTTCTTTAGTGGAGGAGATAGGCTTGTTTAGTAAAATCCTATTAATTGATAAAGATGTTTTTGAAATAGAAAAAGCTGCATCAGTTTTAAAAAAGAATTACGATGTAATTACTGCTGCTAATGCATAAGATGCCCTTCAATTATTGCAAAATGAAAACATAGATATGATATTTGCTGATTTTAAAATGATTATGCCAGATGGAAAAAGTCTTTTGCTAAAAATAAAAGAAAAATTCCCTAACATTGTAAGAGTAATATTAGGTGAAAAAGAAGAAGATCCAATAGTATTTAATGCAATTAAAAGAAATATTGCTAAAACATGTATTTTAAAACCATGGGATCAAAATATTTTAGCACTTTGTGATAAGATTTTTCAGACAGAAGAAAGACTTAAGCAATTAAATTTTTTCTCTGCTTCCGATATTGTAAACTTAGATGAGCTTCCCACTATTCGTGCTAGCTATCAAAAAATAATACAGTTAATTGATAATGATAGTGAAATAGAAGATATTGCAAATGACATTTGTAAAATCTAATATATTTATAAATTTAAAGTGGTAGTTATTTAAGTTAACTACCACTTTTTATCATGAATACTTGTTATATCTATTACAGTAAACCATATCATAAACGGTGATTAATTTTAATTTAGTTCAGAATTTGATACGCTCATTTTAGATAAATTATGATATAATATAAATTGAGTAATAAAGAAACAAGAATAGGGTGTTGGAACATCCTATAGTATATAATTCTAGTTGCTTGGGCAACTAAAAAAATTATGCAACTGGCGGAAATGGAATTAACCATAGGAAGCATGATTTAAGAAAAGTATCGACCGTCTGGGTAAAATAATATTTATCCAGGCGTTTTTTGTTTTTAAAACATAATTATGGAGGTATTATTAATGAGAGAGTTTATTCTAAGGTATGGATGTAATCCACATCAAAAAACAGCTAAAATTTATCCAAAGCAAGGAAAAGTGCCATTTAAGATATTAAATGGAACTCCAGGATATATTAATTTTTTAGATGCTTTTAATTCTTGGCAATTAGTTAAAGAGTTAAAATTAGCATTAAATTTACCGGCTGCTGCTTCTTTCAAACATGTTAGTCCAGCAGGGGCAGCAGTAGGGGTTACATTAAGTAATGATTTGAAAAAATCATATTTTGTTCAAGACATTGAGTTATCTCCTGTGGCTTCTGCTTATGCAAGAGCAAGAGGTACAGATAGAATTTCATCTTTTGGTGATTGGGTTGCTATAAGTGATATCGTTGATTTACCTACAGCAACAATTTTGAGCAGATCTGTTTCAGATGGGATAATTGCTCCAGGATACACTGATGAAGCATTACAGTTATTAAAGAATAAGAAGAAAGGTAACTACTGTATAATTGAAATGGATTTTAACTATGAACCAGAAGATCTCGAAAGTAGAGATGTTTATGGAATTACATTTGAGCAAAATAGAAATAATATCTTAGTTAATTATGATATGTTGAATAATATAGTAACAAATAACAGAGAAATTCCGGAAGAAGCAAAAAGAGATTTAATTATAGCTATGATTACTCTTAAATATACTCAATCAAATTCAGTATGTTATGCTTTTGGTGGTCAGGTTATTGGGTGTGGAGCAGGACAACAATCTCGTATTCACTGTACAAGACTTGCAGGATCAAAGGCAGATATATGGTATTTAAGACAGCATCCTACTGTACTTAACTTACGTTTTAAAGAAGGTATATCACAGCCTAATATTGATAATGCTATAGATCAGTTTTTAAGAGACGATGTAACTGAAATTGAAAAAGAAAGCTGGAGTGATATTTTTGAAGAAATACCAACTCAATTAACTATAGAAGAAAAGAGAAAATGGCTTTTAACTTTGAATGGAGTCTCACTAGGTTCAGATGCATTCTTTCCATTCCGTGATAATATTGATAGAGCTGCTCAAAGTGGAGTAAAGTTTATTGTTCAACCAGGTGGTTCATTAAGAGATGATATTGTAATAGAAGCATGTAATGAATATGGTATGGTTATGACCTACTCTGGTTTAAGATTATTTCATCATTAAATTAAAATAACATTTACGGTAAATAATCAAGTTATAAGTTAACATTTTTGAAATATGAAATTGTAATGAAATAACAAAATTGCCCGTTAGGACAATTTTGTTCATTTTACTTTATATCTATTTTAATATTAATTGAAAATGGATTTGGAGCAGTAACCGTTAAAAATCCGGTGGACAACGATATAAAGAGAATTGACCAATAAACTGAGTACCGCGGGAATTGAGTATTGTACAAGCAATTTCACAATCGGCTTTTTTTCTAGTTCTTCAATCTTTTTCATTTGTATCCTTCTAATATATATATTAAAGATATTTAATATCTTTAATTAGAGCGTAAAAACCAATAGAATATGGCTGAATACGTTAAAAGATTATTCTTCACCCATTCCACAGGTTGTTTTATTTTTAATAAATTTTGACCTTATTTAAAATAATAGTATAATATAAAATATGTAAATTATTCTAGAGAAAAGAGGTGAACAGTTAGTAGACAAAGTTTACTAACTAAAGATTATGTTAAAGGAATTAATAAAAAAAGATGAAATAGCAGCAATGAAGGCAAAGGATAAGGCAAAAGTAAGTGTTTTAAGATTAGTAAATGCTGAGATTAAAGCCTTTGAAGTTAATGAAAAGCAAACTATTTCTGATGAAGGTGTTATAAAAATAATAGAAAAGAGTATAAAACAAACAAAAGAAACATTAGAATATGCAAAACAAGCAAATAACGAAGAAAAAATAGCAGAAGGAAATTTTGCTCTTGAAGTTTTAACTCCATATCTTCCAGAACAGTTAAGTGAAGATGAAGTAGAAGCAATGTTAAAAGAAATTATAACTAATGGCAATTATACAGCAGCAGATATGGGAAAAATAATGAAAGAAATTATGCCAAAGGTTAGTGGTAAATTTGATAGATCAAAAATTAATCCAATGGTAAAAAAATTAGTAGAATAATATAATTGCCAGAAAGGTGCTTAGTTAATTTTTAACTAAGCACCTTTCTGGCAATTAGCAAATAGATTTTTTAATTTCTCGAAATAGATAAAAGGAAAAGAAATATTTATTAAAGAAGTTATAACGTAAAAGGTAAATTTTTAGAAGAATATAAAAGTATTAATATTGCAACAGAAGAATTTCAAACAAATTTACTTGCACTCAATGCGGCTATATAAGCGGCAAGAGCAGGAGAACAAAGAAAAGGGTTTTCAGTAGTAGCTTTCTGGGATAACCATTATATTAAAAGTAATAATTGATTAGAGTTAACATTTACATTATAACCAATTATGCTGGAAAGGTGCCAAGGAATCAGAAGACAAAGTTAGTTAATATGAATAACGGAGATGAAAATATGAAAAAGAATGAATACTTATTAAGCGTAACAGAAGTAAAGAAGATACTTAAACAAGAAAGCAGAGAAACATTGATAGATTTGCTTATAGATAGTTATAAAACTATTCCACAGGTAAAGGAATATATAACTGTTAGATATGCAAATCAGGATACAATTGAACAAATATTTGAAGTTTATAAAAATAAGATTCATGATGTGTTCTTTCCCAAAAACATGAGAGCACAACTTAAAATAGGAGAAGCAAGAAAAGCGGTTAACCATTTTAAAAAGTTATGTTCAGATGAAGGACTCTTAATTGACTTAATGCTTTATTATGTTGATATGGGTGTTGAGTTTACCAATACATATGGAGATATTGACGAAAGTTTTTATAATAGTATTGAAAGTATGTACCAATCTGTAGTAAATTCTATTAATAAACATAAAAATTCGGAAATTTTCAGTATCTTAAGAGATAGGTTAAAAGCTGTAGTTGATGATACTAGTGGAATAGGGTGGGGATTTCATGATGCTCTTAGCAGTATGTATTATGAAATAAAGTGGATTGGTTTAGATGATATTGATACTGATGAGAATGAGTTAAGGCAGATAAAAGAATATATATCAGACAGACTTAGAAAAAGAAATAATGTTCCTTATTTTGATGAAAAAATGAGTATTGATAAGGTGGTAAGTGAAATTATAGATGCAAATGAAATCTTTCTTGCAAAGATGGAGGCACAATACATAGGCTATAGTAATGATGATGAGTGTGACTTCATTTCGAATACAACAGGAGATGATACAGAACTTATAGAATTCATTTTATGGCAAAAATGTTGTTATGAAATGGAGAATGATTATTGGCAATATACTGAAGGAAAATGCAGAAAATGTGGCAGCAATGAGCTATATATTAAGGAAGTTCCTAATTTAGATTTTGTAGACAGAGTTATTTGTAAAATATGTGGGACAGAATTTATAAGAGAATAAAACTGTATGGAAAAAATTAGAATATTTGTTAAGGATAATATTCGCTAGTTGCAAGTATAAAAGTAGGACGCAACGAGTCATGTTCTTGTGGCAGTGGTAAAAGTATAACAAGTAGGTATAGTATTTTACACTGTTAATAAAAAGTTGAATGCATAGATTTACGCATTCAACTTAGTTTTTGTGGTATATTTGGTTATCTTATATACTTCTGTCTAATTTCATCTAAATTAGCTGTTTTGATATCATCAACAACTTCAATAACACCAAGTATTTTCCCATCTTTGATAATACCGTAACCATAAAGTTTATTTAATTCAATACTTAAGTCTACAACACCTTAGATAATTCACCATATCCGCAGATAACTATTTCTTTAGGCGTATCTAGTTACCCTGATGATGGGCAAAATGTTCATGAGATTATTGAAGCTTGTGATAAGGCTTTATTATGTGCAAAGAAAGATGGGAAAAATAGAACTTATTATAGCAAGAGTAAACTAGTAAAGTTTTAAAGAGTTAAAATTGAATAGCTATTTGAAAAATATTAAAAGGGCTGTCTTAAAATGATTAAAAAAATTATTAGGAAAGATAGCCTCTTTCTAAGTCTTTTAAGAAAAACCACTAAAAGTCAACTAAATTTATGGTTAACTTTTAGTGCTTTATTTATTTTTAGATATACTAAAAAGGAAATGATACAAATATCATTTACATTAAACCAATATAATAAGCCTAAAGGATTAAGATTTTTTCCTTTAGGTTATTGGTTCTTCATTTTTTCTTCACATCTTTTTTTTATAATATAAAGATGCAATATGGCGTTAACCTTATATCTAATGGTATCAAATTTACTAAAGGGAGGGAACGTATAGATTAGTAATTGAAAAAAGGATACTACTGCTTTATTCAGGAACTATAGGGGTTTATAGTAGGGAAAATGGACAAGGCGATTTAAAGTATGTATTAAAAGAAATTTTTTTAGTTAAGGAGAAATCAGATGAAAAAGATAATTGTTATTTGTCTAGTGGTAATTATGATAATTATAAATGGAATTGTATTTGATGTAATGAATAGTAATGGACATAGCGGGTATGTTGAATCCGTAGAAAGTGGTGCAAAACATGAATAATAAAAATAAAAAAAGTTTTAAATTAAGAACTATAGACTACATACTTTATTTTTTTATCTTTGGAGGAAATACTCTTATGAGCGGCTCCCTTGTGCATGCATTAGAATTTTCTCTTACTAACATTGCGATGTTCTTCATAGGGCTTATCCTTACAACAACAGGAACATATATGCATCAGTACATATTTAGCGATAGAGAAAAAGGGCAAAAAGTTTCTTTCAGTAATCAGTCTGTGACTATCTTGATTGCAGTAAGTTCTGGAAGTATAGCTGGTGGTATACTTCATTGGCAGCAAGGTCCAAAGTTTGCATTATTTATTATTATTTCAGGTTTTATTCTTTCACTAATAACTACCCTTTTATATACAATGAAGCCAATAAAAGATATTCTGATAAGCTTTTTGGTTAAAACAGGTATGTTTGCAGGTATGAGTTTTATATCTGGATCTATCGTTCACTCAATAAATATTTGGTTTACAAATTATTCGTTAATTTTAGTTGGAATAGTTTTAGCTGTTGGTTGCTCACTAATAAATGAATCCCTATATAAGAAACGAACAATTAATTACTTTTTAAAGGAATCACTTATTTTATTATTTTTAACTATGGGCATAGGTGGGATTACCGGTGGAATTCTTCATTTTGAAGTGAACAGTTCCTTTGCTTTAATGTTAACCACAGTAGGAATTATAGTATCCTTTACTTCAGCAATGTTTAAACGTGAAGGATCTCTTGTAGAATTGAGAAGGTAAGGTGAAAATTAAATGAAGAAATTTTTGTTAATCATTGCATTGTTATTGACTCTATTTACAATGCCTGTCTATGCACATACGGAAAATCCTCATGAACAAACACAGCCTCAAGTTAATACTACTAAAACAGTAAACCCTGATACGAATAAGGAAAGTACCACTAACCACGAGGAAAACGTGGTGAACAATCATATACCAGCAAAACCAAAAAAAGATTATTCTATGTTCATTCCTTATGTAATGACAGCAAATGTATTAGTAATTTGTTTAGCTGGTATGGTCATTTACTCAGAAAGGAAAAAGCATTTTAAAGCTAAAGAAAATTAAGAAAGTACTATTATTTCATTTTTTACAAAAAGATTAGTTAATAGTTCTCCTTTGATACCCGATGTAAATAGCTGAAGAAGAATCTTTGGACAAAATCCTTATGTTTTAATAATATATTCTTTGCTATTAAAATATTTACAACCTATAGTTATATATGAATATCACAAAACAATAGGAAAGATTTAAAAGGGACTGTCCTGAAAACTATTCAGAGACACCACAAAAAAGAGCATAACAAATAAGCCTGCCTTTTGGTAGGCTTTTACCATTTCTTATTTACAATATCTAAATTTGATAGATCAAAAATTAATCCTATGGTAAAAAAATTAGTAGGATAATATAATTGCCAAAAGGTGCTTAGTTAATTCTTAACTAAGCACCTTTTGATAATTAGTAAATAGATTTTCTAATTTCTCGAAATAGATAAAACAAAGTTATCTATAATCTAATTTATGATATTAGTAATTTTTATTGATGTGGCAATTGAGCATATTATACTGAGAGCTGTGGAATTTGGACTTGACAAGCCTTGGGTAAAAATAGGATATTTGTATAGGAAGCACTGGAAGATAGAAAACGCTTTTATATGTTGGTATGACTAGATAGTTGTATAATGAAAAGGTAGGGATTATTGAGGAATGATTTCAATTGGGATTTCCCACATTTGCCAATGGATTTAAGTTTCTTAGATGAATAAAATCAAAAATATTCCGCCAAGCATTTGTAATTTACATAAGTTAAAGGAGTTATATATAGAAAACACCTCTATATCAGTTATACTGAAGGAGATAGGTCAGCTTAAAAATTTATCAGTGCTGGATATAAGCAACAACAAAATATTGGAAAACTTGAATATTTAAATGATAAATACTTTAAAAGGGATGCTTTTGACTATATAGAAAAGAGGGAAGGTAAATGAGTAACGAAAAGACAGCTGGTGTAATATATGCAGTTGCTGCATATGTATTATGGGGTATTCTGCCTATATACTGGAAGTTTATAAATAGTGTATTTTCAATAGAGATTTTATCTAACAGAATTGCGTGGGCATTTGTATTTATGATTGTAATTATTGCAGCAACTAAACAATGGGAAAATTTGAAGCGTATAGCGAGGGATAAGAAACAAATGTTTTATATCTTTATTGCATCAATTCTGATTGCGTTTAACTGGGGATCATACATTTGGGCTGTTAACTCAGATAAGATTGTGGATTCAAGCCTAGGGTATTATATTAATCCATTATTCGCAGTGGTCCTAGGGGTAGTAATTTTCAAGGAAAAGCTAAGTTTTTGGCAGGGAGTTGCGCTTTCTATGGCTTCTATTGGTGTTATAATTAAAACCTTGCAATATGGTAAAATTCCGTGGATTTCCCTAGGATTAGCTATTTCCTTTGGATTATATGGTGCAATTAAGAAGTCCATTAAGGCTAATTCTATAGTTGGACTAACCCTTGAAACAACCATGCTTACTCCTATTGCCGCAGCATATATAGCATCAAGGCAGTTTAGTGGACTGGGCGCTTTTGAGAGAGAAGGTGCAGTAGTAATCCTTCTGCTTATAGGATCTGGTATAGTTACAGCTGTTCCGCTGCTGCTTTTCGCAAGTAGAGCAAAAAGACTCCCTATGTCAGTGCTTGGTTTCACTCAATATATTTCACCAACCATAAGCCTGCTTATTGGAATTTTTGTGTATCATGAAGGTTTTACAGCCATGGATATGATAGGCTTTGGTTTTATATGGGCGGCACTAGCTATATATTCTCTTTCGCAAATGAGTTTGACTAGAAGTTTAAGTGATGTAAAGCAGTTTAGCTAAAGGTTGCTAAGGTTAACAATAAACTTAATCGTAAGTTTAGGCTACTTAGTCCCAACGATCCACTGGGGATATAAACAAATTATGAACAAAAGGCAAAAGTATGACAGAAAGAAATCTGTTGAGCTTTTGCTTTTTTAAGTTGAGAATAAGCATTTAGCGAAGTTAAAACCATCTAGATGGGTGTATTCAAAAGAAAAAGTCAATATGATATTATGATATAAAGAATACAGATATAGAAACACAACTTATAGTAGCAAAAGAACTAAAGGATGAAGAAGCAAAGTATTTAAAATTGCTTCAGGCAGAGCATAGTAGTAAAGAATTGATAAAAAAGTGGATAACAGAGTATATAGGAAATATTAAAGATCCATAGAAATATTTAAATTCAAAGGGCTTTACTTTACATCTCTTAATAATTGATTAAAGTTTATTAGTAGAGTAAAATAATATTAATAATAAATATAATATTAATCAGTTATAATGGTAAAGATACAGGAGGAATTTAAGTGAAGATTTATCACGGCAGTGATATTGTTGTTAAAAATCCTGAGATTTTACAAAGTAATAGACTACTTGATTTCGGGATAGGTTTTTATACTACAAGTAATAAAGAACAGGCAGTTCGTTGGGCTGAAAAGGTTAGTTTAAGAAATAATACAGGTAAGAAATTTTTATCAATATACAATTTCGATATAGAAAAGGCAATACAAGAACTTAAAATAATAAAATTTGAATATGCTGATGAAAAATGGTTAGATTTTATATCAGCAAATAGAAGAGGTAAAAAAATTGTACAAGAATATGATATAGTAATTGGCCCTGTAGCTGATGATAATGTATATCTTACAGTAAAGCTCTTTGAAACTGGTGTACTAGATAAAAAAGAAGCTTTAAAAAGATTGAAAATAGAAAAACTCTTTAATCAAATATTATTCCATACTGATAAATTATTAAAGTTCTGTTCTTTTGACTACTATAAAGACTTGGGAGGAAAAAGCAATGGATAAAAATAAATTTAATGCGGTCTTTCCAATCATATCCGCTGATCTTGTAGAAAAAATTGCGGCTGAATTAAATTTATCTGAAAAAGATGCTGTTACAAAATTATATTCATCCCATTTATATGAAGTGTTGGAACAAGAGGAAACTAAGCTTTGGCAGTATAGTACAGAGAAACTCTTTGAAATGTTTTTAGAAGAAATAAAAGACGGAAAGATAACCTTTCCACAAGTATAAGGAAGGTGATAAGTAGTGGATAAGATTATTGATTTTACAGTATTTTGTCTTGAAAGTTATAAACAAGCACATAATATGAGTGGTAAATCAGCACTAAAAGTTTTTAATGACAACAATGTCTTTGATTACATTAAATCTTTTTATGATGTACTTCATTCAACTGGAGAAGGTTATATTGTAGAAGACATTGACATGTATATTAATTCAAAATGAGGAACATTTGCCAAAGGTGAATGTTAAAAAAACTGTAATTCAAGCAGAAATAAGACCAAATAAATTTGAAGTTATTGATGGTAAACATCGGATGGAAAGAGCCTATAGAGAGGGGCTAGAGTTTATCGATTCCTATAAACCAGCAATATCAATAGTTTAGATACAAAATTAAGGATTTTTAACCACTAATTAGTATTATTTTACTAACTGGTGGTTTTTATTTATAAATTTTTAGAAGAAGTTACAAAAGTTTCTGAAAAGGTGGTAAGTTATGCATGAGCCGATAGCAGTAATTTATCATATTCAACAGAAAAGGGTGGACTATGGATCAACTGCTAAGGGTATGGTTACTATGACACCATCTTTTTCTCCAGATGGTAAAAAAGTTATATTTCTCTATGGAGATTACAAGACAATAAAGAAGAATGCATATCCAAAGGTATCAAACTAGAGGATCAAAGTTGGTACTATGGACGTTATAAATTACAAAATAGCTTGGATATTCATATTTCCGAATAATATGGAATATAAATATCTTCTTTGCTAATGCACGTGAAGTATTGTTTGATACTAACAATAAAATAGAGGTACGATAATAAATCAAAGATAGTAAAAACTTCGAAATAAGGTTTTACTATCTTTTTTGTTAGGGTAGTAATAACCCTGTTCTATTTTTGATTAAAAAGTAAAAATAAGTTATAATATGCATATATTATGCTAAATTGGTATTATTAATTAACATTTGGTTTATAGAAGAATAAACTTATAACATAATAAATGATTAAGTAGATTTTGATAAATCATTATACCTTAACCGAGGTGAGAATATGACAAAAGATACAGAACAAAAAAATACATATAACTATATAGCTGTAGATGGCATAACAGCTAAAGAAATAGATAGCTTCAACTGCATTACTGGTGACAACAATCATCTGTTGCCTAAACTTAAAGAATCCTTCAAAAAAGCTACAAACATAGACATCATAGTAGCATTTTTAATGGAGTCAGGAGTAAAGCTTCTGGAAGCCGAGCTTAGGGAAGTAGTTGATAAAAATATACCAATAAGAATACTTACAGGAAATTATTTAAATATAACTCAGCCACAAGCTCTTTATATGCTGAAGGATATCATGGGGTATAAGGTTGACTTGAGATTTTATAATGTACCTAATAGATCCTTTCATCCTAAGGCATATATTTTTGAATATGAAGATGGTGGAGATTTATACATAGGATCATCTAATATATCTAAATCTGCGTTAACTAATGGTATTGAGTGGAATTATAGATTAAATAAAGAGAAAAACAGTGAGGATTATAATAGCTTTAAAGCTGTATTTGAAGATCTATTTTTAAATCATTCAACTATAATAGATGAAGAGGAAATGAGAAGATATTCAGAAAGCTGGATAAGACCAAAAGTATATAAACATATAGATGCGGAAGAAGCTTCTGATAACACTAGTGAAGATAACTTAACAAAAGATGATAATACTATAATTAAGCTTTACGAACCAAGAGGAGCCCAAATAGAAGCATTATATGAATTAAAGAAAAAGAGAGAAGAAGGCTATGATAAAGGATTGGTAGTAGCGGCTACGGGTATCGGAAAAACTTACTTAGCTGCCTTTGATTCAAGAGCTTATAACAGAATCCTTTTTGTAGCACACAGAGAAGAAATAATAAATCAAGCTGCAGTTTCTTTTAAAAATGTAAGACCCGATAAATCCATAGGCTTTTTCTATAGAGACAACAAAGATACTGCCAGCGATTTTATATTTGCTACGGTTCAGACCCTTGGAAAGCTTGAGTATTTAAATGATAAATACTTTAAAAGAGATGCTTTTGACTATATAGTAATAGACGAATTTCATCATGCCGCAGCAGGAAACTATAAAAACATTATAGATTATTTTGAACCTAAATTTATGCTGGGTTTAACAGCTACTCCAGAAAGACTAGATAACAAAGATGTGTTTGCATTATGTGATAACAACACTGCCTATGAGGTAAGATTAAAAGCTGCTATTAATAAAGGGTGGTTAGTGCCTTTTAGGTATTATGGAATATATGATGAGCTTGTAAATTACGAATCCATAGACTATAAGAATGGAAAATATGATGATAAACAGCTGGAAGCAGCTCTCATGATAAATAAAAGAGCGGATTTAATAATAGGTCATTACAGCAAATACAAAAGTGAAAGAGCTTTAGGGTTTTGTTCCACAAGAAGACATGCAGAATTTATGGCTGAATACTTCTGTAATAAAGGAATAAAAGCCTGTGCTGTAGTCAGTGATGGAGGTTCTGATTACTGTATGGATAGAGAAGAAGCAGTAAATCAGCTGAGCAAAGGTGATATAAAAGTATTATTTTCAGTAGATATGTTTAACGAAGGTCTTGATATTCCTTCTGTGGATTTAGTAATGTTTTTAAGACCAACTCAATCACCAACAGTGTTCTTACAGCAGTTAGGTAGAGGACTACGTAAGTCAAATGGCAAGAACTATTTAAATGTGTTAGACTTTATAGGTAATTATAAGAAGGCAAATCTTGTACCCTTCTTTCTTACAGGAGAACAAAAGACCACAGGAGGTAGTACAATTATACCTAGTGAAGAAGAATATCCAGAGGATTGCTTTGTAGATTTTGATTTCAGACTTGTAGATATATTTAAGAAGATGGAACAGCAGGGAAAAAAGCTTCAGGATATAGTAAAGGATGAGTATTACAGAATAAAAGAAGATTTAGGTCACGGACCATCAAGAGTTGAGATGATTACCTACATTGAAAATGATATATACTATAAAATTAAAAATGTAAAAGATAAAAATCCTTTTAAGAATTACTTTAAATTTTTAAAGGATATAAATGAATTAGAAGATGAAGAAACTGCAATTATAGGAACAAAGGCAGAGGAATTTATAAACATGATTGAAAATACCTCCATGTCTAAAACCTATAAAATGCCTGTATTTTTAGCATTTTATAATGATGGAAAGTTAAAAATACGTATAAATGAAGAAGATATATACAACAGCTTTAAAAACTTCTATGCTAAAGGGTCTAATGCAGTAGATTTGTTAAATCAAAAATCTACAGAGGGTTTTAAAGATTGGAATCAAAAGCAGTGGTATAAGCTTGCAAAGGATAATCCACTGAAGTTTTTAGCTAAAACTGAAAAGGAATTTTTCTACTTTGATGAAGATGAATATTGCTTAAATGAGGCATTAAAACAGTTTGGTGAAAACCAAGCTCTTATGAGAAACTTTAAGGATGCAGTAGACTTAAGGACAAGAGAGTATTATAAAAATAGAGTAGAGAATAAGAAGAAATAGAATTACTGGTAAAATAATTTATCCGATGACTACCCGCTCTAATACTCCCATCTTTTCCAAAGTGGGAGTAAAGAGCGGCTACGTCCCTGGATTCGTTCAACTAAGAATCAGGTAGAGATTATTAGACAAACCTCACCTGGTTCAAGTTTCACTTTATTAAACAAATATAAAGATAAAAGAGAGGGTTTACAAATGAAAGTTTACAATAAGTTAGTTAGAGATAAAATACCACAGGTAATAGAGGCTGCAGGTAAGAAGTTTGATGTTAGAAAGGTTGGTAAAGAGGAGCACTATAAGTTATTGGAAGTTAAATTGGAGGAAGAAGTTAAGGAGTTTTTAGAGAATAAGAATTTAGAGGAACTGGCAGATATTATGGAAGTGTTGTTTGGGCTGGCTGAGAATATGGGATATAGTGAAGAAGAGTTGTTGCAAAAGAGGTTGGAGAAGAAAAAGGAACGTGGAGGATTTAGAGAGGGGATTGTGCTGGAGAGGGTCTATGAGTAGTTAGTTGTTTTGAGGTTTGTAAAAAAGCCTCTATTTGTGTTGCTGTTACTTGATGTGGGGTCTACAACCATGTTTTTATAAGGCATTCCTTTTTAGGAATGCTGGAGTAGTAACGAGATACTAATTGCTAAAAGAAAACAAGGAAAGTATTTAGGCGGATTTGGGGAACCTCATGGAGGAAAAATTAAACATGGTGAGTACACAGAAGAAAGCTTGATTAGAGAATTAAAAGTGGAAAATTATTTTGGGTATTACATACATCAGTATGAAACAAACACAATAAGACTGAGTCTTTTTAAAAGAAAACAGTAAAGGGTTATATAGAACTTAGAGATCATGATTAATATCTTGGGGTTAAGATAGAAGGATTAGATAGAGGTATTTTTATGAAGAGGCTTATGGAGAGTGAAAGGCGAATTTTATGGTAAATTAGTTAGAGGTAGAATAGCAGGTTCATTTTTGGAACAGAAAGCATTAGGTTTGAACAGAAGAAAAAGAAACTAGCATGGAAAAAGACTTGATTGGGGCGTAGATAACTGAAATTCGTTAAATTTATTTTGGTAAATATTTTATAAGTATTAAATTAATAGTATAATATATATTAATTAGAATTTAAGTGATCACTTAAATAGATATATATATGGATAAGGGAAACTTTATTAATATCTTTTAAATTACAAGTATCATAGCAATAGGGGTGTTTTTTTGGATCACATATTAGATATTTTAAAAGAAAAAGGTATTAGATGTTATCAGACAGACAGATTTAATTTAGATCATACATTGCTTGAACCGTATCAAGATGATAAGCAAGAGTTTCAATTTATAAAACCGCATGAAACTAAGAGAACTAAAGATATATTTGTAAACATTGAAGATAGAGGTTATTTTAATTTGTTTAAGTATTTTTTAGATGGGTCTAGATATACATATAAAATTGCGGAAATGGAAACAGGTGATAATGAGTATATGCCAATAATAGCAGGACAGTTGGCTGCGGGTGTTTGCTCAAGAACTAATGGTAATATGAAAAAGTATATTCTTAAAAGAAAAAATATATTAACATTATATCATTTGATTAATGAAGAAGATTTTAATGATATCAAAGAAGTTATGGATAGATTAAATATAATAAATGGGGTTTCATTTAATTTAGAGAAATATGGTTTAGGCAAAAGAAATGATGAAAGGCCAGAAAGCTCAGCTATAGCAAAACTTCAAAGTATTATGCATGATATGGAAATAGAAATATTATCTGAAATGGTACAGACATCTGCCCTTAAAAGTGACGAGATGTTAATGATTGATGGGTCTTTACAATTTTTAAACGAAGATGCTAATGAAGATCTTTTTGAGTATGTAATTGGTATTTCAAAATCATTTAATCCTAATTTAAGCAAGATATTTATAAATGAAACTACACAAATTGGCGCAGTGTTAACAAAATTAAAATATAGACAAAGAACGCCAGTTTATAGATACCCAATAAAGAATAGTGATAAAATAATTGGAGCATGGTATTTAAGAATAAGACCAGAGGAACGAATGAAAAATCCTCTAGATGGGATTATTAAAGTTGAAAAAATGGCAACTACTACAAGCGAAAAAGATAATGGGTTTGATACAGATGAAATAAATACAATTTCACAAGCTATCTTGTTAGAAAGAAATGTTACTTGTTATGGAAATGATGCTAGATGGTGCAATCATCTTTATCCAATATACTTAACTGAAAGCATGTTAAAATCAAGCTTTTTAAGTCAACAGCATTTTATTAATTTATTTTAGGGGGACAAAAGATGAAAAGTAAAATTGGAAAGGTTTCTGCTACTGAAAAAAATCCAACAAGTAATGATGAGTTTATATTTTGGTTAGATAGTAATATCGAAATAAAACCATTTGATATTGTAAAAGCCATTAATAAGGTTGGAAAAAAGTGTTCAATCACATATGCTATAGTAAAAGAAATATATCATATGACTGACAGTGCAGGTCATTTAAGTAATTATATATCTTCAGATTTTGGTGATATAGAATCAGTACCTATGACTAAAAGAATAGGTGTAACGTATGCTATAGCTCAAGTTATAAATAATAATAAAGATGTGTACATGCCATTAACAGATAATACGATTATAGAATTTGCAGATGGTAATGAAATTAAAGAGGCTTTAGGCTTAGATAATATAAAAAATCCAATTCCAGCAGGGTTTATTGAAAGTACAAATGGTGTTTCTGTTCCTATTTTTTTAAATAAAGATTTTTTAATTGGACCAGAAGGTGCACATTTAAATATATCTGGAATATCTGGATTAGCGACTAAAACATCATATGCTATGTTTCTAATGCAGTCTATACAACAGAAATCAAAAGATACAGCTATAATAATTCTTAATGTTAAAGGTTCAGACTTATTAAGGTTGAATGAGAATAATCCAACCATTACAGAAGCAGAAAAAGAACTGTGGAATAAGAGTGGTCTAGAGTGTAAAGCATTTGAAAATGTTAAGTATTTTTATCCATACAAGCCTGGGTCAGAGCATTTCTATGCTAATACTCCACTAGATTATAATACTTTAAAAGAACAGAAAAGTTTAGGGGTGTTAAATAATTATATTTATACCTATGAAAAACACAAACAGGATTTAGAATTACTTTTTAGTAATATTGATGACCCTAATTACACTATGGAATCAATTATGAATTATATTACAGAGTATAGTGAGTTTTCTAATCTCAATTGGAATGAATTTAAGGAAAAGTTATCAAGTTTCACGCAAAAGGGAAGTTCTAAAAATAATGAAATACCAGTGCAATCATGGAGGCGATTTAAAAGATTAATTAATAAATCTATAAATAATAATATATTTCAGTCTAGTAAATCAACTGATAGAAATAAATCGCATTGCTATTTATCTGATGAGATAAAAAATATTAATAAAAATGAGGTTTTTGTAGTGGATGTAGCTAAAATTGAAGAACAACTACAATATTTAGTATTTGGGGATGTATTAAAAAGTGTCTATGATTTGAAATTTGGAGAAACCTCAAGAAATGAAGAGGACATACCTAATAAAATAATAATATTTGTTGATGAGTTAAATAAATATGCTGGCTCAAGTACGCCTAAAAATTCACCTATTTTAAAATATTTACTTGAAATAACAGAAAGAGGACGGTCAGAGGGCATCATTTTATTTTCAGCAGAACAGTTTAAAAGTGATATTCACGACAGAATAAAAGGCAATTGCTCAACACACGTTTATGGTAGAACAAATGCAATAGAAATATCAAAATCTGATTATAAATATATACCTAAAGTATATTCTAATATGATGACAAGGCTGAAAAAAGGAGAATTAATATTGCAGCATTCAATCTTTAGTACACCTCTAAAAATATCATTTCCTATGCCTTCATACAAACAAAGGAGTGATATATATGAATAGTAATATTAAAATTGGAAAATTTACTTTAGATTCGCTGACAACAGGTATGTATGAAGATAAAAGAGTAATTTATAGGGAATACATTCAAAACTCAACTGATGCTATAGATGAGGCGATACGGAGTGGTTTACTTAAATGTACTAAAGATGGTTTAATAAATATTGTAATTGATAAAGAGAATAAATGTATAAAAATTACAGATAACGGTATAGGCGTTGCAGTAGAAAAAGTTATAAGTACCTTATGCGATATTGGAAATTCAGAAAAAGACTTCAAAAAAAGTAGAGGGTTTAGAGGAATTGGAAGGTTAGGTGGAGTATCTTATTGTGAGGAATTAATGTTTGTAACATCTTTCAATGGAGAATCTAAAAAATCAATTATAAAATGGAATTGCGTTAAGTTAAGGGAGTTGTTGATACCTGGCAATCACAATGAATATGATTTGCAGATGGTTATTGATGAATGTATTACTATTGGTTATGAAAATGAAAATAGAGATGAACATTATTTTCAAGTTATAATGAATGGAATTCCAGAAGAGTCAGAGTTATTGAGTGAAGAAGTTATAAAACAATATATTGCTACTGTAGCTCCTATAGAATTTGATTCGAGAAAATTTTTCTATTTTAGTGACTTAAAGGATGGTATAAAAGTTGAGCTCGAAAAAAATAAATTACCATTGCAAGAGTATAGAATATTTGTAAATAGTAATAAGCAGTTAACTAAACTATATAAAACGAAAATTCATACTAATACTAGAGAAGATGATATCTTGAAAGTTGAATATGATATTCAAAGGGATGAGGAGGGAAACTTAATTTATTTTGCTTGGTATGGAATTTCTAATTTTCTTGGAATGATAAATGATGATAATGTATGTGGAATAAGATTGAGGAAACATAATATACTAGTTGGAAATGGGAGCACGCTTAATGGTGTATTTACGGACAAAAGATTTAACAGATATTTTATAGGGGAAATATATATATGTGATGATGAAATAATTCCAAATGCACGAAGAGATAACTTTGAAGAAAACTCTAATTATAGAATTTTAATTGAACGTTTTTCTGAATTAGCACAAAAAAAACTATCTAGAATAATAAGAGAATCATCTAATTTAAATGCTGCCTCTTCAAAGATGGAAAAAATACAGAATGAATATGTAAGACTAGAAAAAAAAATAGATAACGGTATAGCAACAAAAGATGAAATTGAAAAATTAAATGAGGATAAAGAAAAGTTAATCAAGGAAATAGAAAAGAATGAAAAAAAACTTATAAATGCTGCTAGTAAATTGAAAAACTTGGGTCTCGATAAAGATATTAAAATTGAACAAGCTTTAGAAAAGAAGAATTCAATCGAGGAACATACAAAAATTGTTGAACATAAGCTAGAGAATCCCAATAAGCCAGTTGACCATTTAACAGGCTATTCAAAGGATGTAAAAAAAATTGTATGGAAAATTATCGATATAATAAAAGACAATGTTGACGAAAAAACTGCATTAAATCTCGAAAATAAAATCTATGAAAAATTACATAAATAGTTTTAAATTATGTTTGGATTTTTTTAATAGCGGATATATAATCCGTTATTTTTTTGCTAAGAATTTTAATCAATTGACATTTTATACGTGGATGCTATAATGAACAGAGATACTATGATAGAAAGGTGAGTAAAATGGCGAATATTCTGTTAATAGAACCGGATTATAAATGCAAATATCCACCATTAGGATTGATGAAAATTGCATATTATCATAAAGAACTAAAAAAGGATTTTGTGTGGTTTACTAAAGGGAGATTACCATATAAAATTTCAAATATAGTTAAAGAAAAAATAGAAAATAGTAAGTATTATCAAACTAAATTTAAAGATGAAAATATCAATACTGAAACATTTATAGATAATGTAAATGATATAATTGAAGGTAATAAATGGGATAGAGTTTATGTTTCGTCACTGTTTACATATGAATATGAAAAAACAAAAGAGGCAATAAACTATGCTAAAGAGATTACAAATAGAGATTTGAATAAAATAATATTTGGGGGCATTTCGGCAACATTGCTCACAGAAAAATATGAAGTAGAAACTGGAATTAAAGCTGTGACAGGACAATTAGTAAGTTCTGAGATGATTGGATATGATGATAGTATAAATATTGATATATTAACTCCGGATTACAGTATTTTAGAAAATATTGATTATGATTATCAAAATAGTGATGCGTATTATGCATATTCAACTAGAGGGTGCGGTATGAAATGTGGATTTTGTGCAGTACAAAAACTTGAACCACAATATAGTCCCTATATTTCAATAAAAAATCAAATTTGGGAGATAAATGAAAGGTATGGTGAAAGAAAAGATTTGTTGCTAATGGATAATAATGTACTAAAATCTCCGAAGTTAAATCAAATAATTGAAGATATTATTGACCTTGGTTTTGCTAAAGGAGCACAATGTTTAAATTCAAAAAGTGGCAAAAAATCAAGAAATAGATATGTAGATTTTAATCAAGGTTTAGATGCCAAATTATTTACTGAAGAAAAAGTAAAACTGCTAAGCAAAATCGCAATAAGACCTGCTAGAATTGCATTTGACCATATAGAAGACTATAAGGAGTATGAAAAAGCAATCAGATTAGCTGCACAATATGATATAACACATTTATCTAATTATTTACTATATAATGCAGAAAGTTTTTCAGGTAAAGGTTCCAGTTATAAGGCAGATATTCCAGCTGATTTATATAATAGATTAGATATTAATGTAAAGCTACAGGAAGAGTTAAATCTTAAGAGAGAGCAAGAAAATAAAGAAAGGATACATATTTTTTCATTTCCAATGAGATATATACCGCTTGAAGATATAGAAAGAGGTTTTTCTGCCAGTGGATGGAATATTAAGTATTTAAGAGCAATACAAGCTATACTAATACCTACCCAAGGAAAAGGGGTTAGTAGCAAATCATTTTTTAAAGCAGCGTTTGGAGAAAATGTTGAAGTTTTTAAAGAAATATTAATAATGCCAGAAAACTATATAGCCTCAAGAGGAAATCCAGATAAAATTAAAGGAATAGAGGAAAATGAACGCGAAGAAAGATGGAAAAGTTTTCAGCATTGGGAGGAATTAAGAAGTGAATGGAAAAAGCTTTATGATGGACTTGATGATAAAGAAAAAGAATACTTTATAAACAAAATTGGAAACAATGAATATACATACAAAACATTTAAGGGATTAACTGAAGAAAAGTTTAGAAATCTTTATATTCATTATTTAACAGAAAATGCTTTATTATTAGAAATTTTTCATAACTTATATATGGACGATGATGACAAAATGATAGAAGATACAAAAATGTATCTTTTAAATGAAGGAAAAGAAATATATGCTAGTCTAGTAAAATATGTAGCTGAAACTAATACCATGAATAAGCAACGAGAAATTTATTTCAAAATTTTTCAGCAAAAAGGGCTTATTGATGTCATATCTTACTGGGCTCTTAATAATAAAGGCATTAATGATACAGCATTTAAAGTAACAATACAATATAAAAAATATTTAGGAAATGACTTATACAATATAAATAAATTGCTGTGGATTATAAAAGAACAGATAAAAATTAAAGAAAAAGAGTTAATTGAAATAAGCAATAAATTATTATCATTCCAGATCTCAAGTTTTGAAGAAATGTTAAATAAAAAAATGGATATAGTATATAAAATGCAAGTGACTAAAGTGAAGAACAATAAACTGACTAAGGAAGAATGCTTAAAAATATTCAGTAAGATACATAAGGATACTATGTATAAGCCTAATTAGTGGAGGAATACAAAAATGGAGATAATTATTGGAAAGTATACTTTAGAAAGTTTAACTACAGGTATGTATAAAGATCCGTTTATTCTATATAGAGAATATATTCAAAATGCAACGGATTCAATTGATGAAGCCGCGCAAAAAGGTATTCTTTCTAATGAAAGTGGCTGCATAAAAATAGTCGTTAATGATGCTGACAAAGAAATTATAATAGAAGACAATGGAATGGGAATAGACTCTATTAATGCATACAAGATACTAACGGATATAGGTAATTCAAAAAAGAAATATACAACTCATAAAGGTTTCAGAGGAATAGGTAGATTAGGCGGCTTAAGCTATTGTGAAAAACTTGTATTTGAAACAAGCTATATGGGTGAAAATAAAAAAACTATAGTTGAATTTGATAGCAATAGACTTAAAGAATTGTTAATACCAGGTAAATTCGAAGATTATACTATGGTCGATGTTATTAGAGAGATAACAACAGAAAGTTTTAAGGAAGAAGAAGAAATAAAACATTACTTTAGAGTAGTATTAAAAGGTGTATCAACAAAACATAAACTATTGGATTTTGATAGAGTTGAGAATTATTTATGTCAGGTTGCGCCTATTCCGTTTAATAAAAACTTCATAGTCAAGGATAAAATTTACAATGAACTTGATAGACTAGGATTAGAAAAGAATGAGTATATATTAAAAATTGGAAAAAGCAAACAAGAATTTAGACAGATTTTTAAGCCATATAAGCGAAAATTTTATGCTGATATAAGCAAAAAAATTGAGGATAAAATTGAGGATGTTGAATTTAAATTAATTAGAGACGATTATTTAGATAAGAATGTTGCTCTGGTATGGTATGGCAAAAGTAATCTTTATGGCACAATAGTTGATGATAATGTAAAGGGGTTAAGAGTACGTAAGTCAGGGATTCTAATAGGTGATAGATTTTTATTAAATGATATATTTAAAGAAGAGAGATTTAATGGTTGGATTCAAGGTGAGGTTCTTGTATTTGATGACAAAATAATTCCAAATGCAAGAAGAGATGATTTTGAAAAGAATGATGAGTATCTTTTTTTGATTGAAGAATTAAAAAAGGTGGTTGATGAAATAAACTCAGAAATACGCGAAGTCTCAAAGATTAGAAATCAGAAGAAAGACGGTTTATATCAAACAAGTTTAAATGACTTAAAAGAAGCATGCAGTGACCTAGAAAAGACTATACCAGCAGTAAAAACAGAAAGTTTAGATGAAGAGTTTAAGGGATTATATGAACAACTTGAAAAAGAAGATGATGATAATGATATTTTAAATAAAATAGAAGTCGTTCTACGTGGGGAGCTTGACGATAGAGAGATTATTAGAATTATTATGGATAAGATAAAAAATGCAATAGATAAAAATTAATAGTAGTATCGGAAATCGCTTGCAGTTGGTTTACAGCAGTAGGCGATTTTTGTTTGTAAATATATATTATTATTGAAGGAAAATCCAAAATTATGTTGAATAAAATATTTTGACATGACTAATTGTGGAAATATTACTGTTTAAGGAGGAATATAGCATATGTATGTTTGGAAAATTGAAAATATAAGTGAAATCATTAATAAAAAACTTGTTATAATTGACCCTACTGAAGAAGAGGAAAATATTAAAGGAATTCAAATTTTAGATGAATCAGAGGATAGTGAAATAATTAGCAAGCTTTTAGCGCAAGAGGATGGAATACAGTTATCAATTTTTAGAAAGGAGTATGAGCTATTTAAGAAAAGTGTAATTATAAACAAAGTAAAAGTTGAAGGTATGATGACAGATCTTTCAATTTATTTCACTGAGAATATGCAAAATTGTTTAGATGACATAAGTATTCAACTATCTGAATTATCAAATCAGGAACTGGAGTGTGAGAGGGGGATTGAGATTTTTTCAAGATTATATTTAAAAATGGTTGAATCTGCTTTTTCTAAGATAATGGCAATTAATTGTTTTTTAATTGAAACTATAAATAAAGGGCAACCTAAAAAAATAACTGAATACCTTGATATGGGTATTGCTAGTATGGAGAATATCATTTCTTCTCAAGTTAATAATGATTGTCATTTATTATTATATGGTTATAACCGGATAATCCGTAATTCTATAGCACATTGTAAAATGAATACTAGACAGTTTGGAAAGAAAATTGTTTTTATTGATGAGTACAAAGGTAGACAAAAAACAATTGTATTAGAGCATGTTGAATTTAGAGAGTTGGTATATTTGTTATATATTAACATAATTACCCAGATTACTGCGAACAAATATTATTGGCAGAGTATGTTAGAAAGAAGTGCTTTAGTTACTTTACCAATACTAGATGTACAAACTTATTTAACTTGTATAAGAGATGAACTATATGGACAGTATAATAATATAAATAAAATAATTAAACAAAATGAGTTTGCTAATGTACCTAAATTTGATGTTTTTAAAATTGAATATGATAGATATAATTCACTAATTATATCTATTAGAATAGATTGTTATTGTGAACGGTTATTACAGATACTGCTTAAGGTAACAACTTATACGATTGCAAGAATATGTAGATACTTTGAGAAAAGTATAAATTTTAAATTAACACACATAAAGACCTATATTTTTGATATAGATGACTCATTAATTATGACTGGTGGTTGTGAGATAGTTGATATTGAAAGTCCAATAGAAACTTCTTAAAGAATACTAATGTTTAAATAAGAAAAAAATTGAATTAATTAATAAACTTTATACGTATTGAAAATATTAAAATGATATAGCAAGTTGGTCATAAGTTGGTCATTTCATGACCAACTAAGGTACTATTTGCCTTTGTTATAAATTTCAGCTAATTCTTTAAGTGACACTTCTTTACAAATGGGAATTAAAGTGAATTAGTTTTACTGCAAGTTGTGAAAATAATAAAATTTAGTGATTGAAAATGTATCATTTATAGAGTTTATGTAAAAATATCACCGATTTCAAACGAGACCAGTGATATTCATATATTATTTACACTTAACTACAATGAAGGTATCGATTTTAAAATAAAAACTTTTCTTGCTACTAAAAATTAATGATTAATATAGTTTAGTAATACTTTATGTAGCTTATTAACACCGGCACTGTTTGAAGGAAAATTGTCGATTGAAAAATCATTAGAAGTCAATGTAATTTTACTTAGTACCTTTTCAAAATCTGATATTGTTGGCACTTGTCCAACCATATTTAGTGATAAATAAATATCTCTAAAAAGTTTCATTAAAGCTTTGAATCCAACGGCTTTATTCAAAATTAAACCAGTTTTACCATTCCACGCATTCGGCCATTTTTGTTCAACCACACTGAAGTAATTCCAGAGTATCTTAGCTATTTTCTCATCAGAGTCACTATCATAGAACTCTTGAAATATATATTTGTTGCTTTCATTTTTAGCATTTTTGTTTGTGGATATTTTTAGTACATTAATGAGGCTATTACTCTTATGTTTTTTTTGATCATTATTTAAATACTGTAATATTCCTTCCACAATGGTTGATTGTGTTAAAGAAGGAATGGTTTCTATTTCATTACAATATTTATAAGTTTTCTTTGGAGCAGTACCTAGAATTTTTATTTTGTGATAAAAAGGGCTTCCTTCTGTGATGTTTAATAGTTTCACAATGTTATGACACGCCTTTTGTGGGCTTCTTTTATTTGAAAGTTCATATAAATCATATACAAGAGATTTATTTACTTTTGTTTGAGTTAAATTAATAGTAGAAAAGACAGTTGCTTGGTCCGATAGCTCCATATCAATAAAAATTGTTACATTAATATCGAATATACTACCATTAAAATTCTTTAAACCAGCTATTCTATGTTGACCATCTATGATTTTTGCAACATTTGGTAAGCTTCTAATCTTTATTTCATTTCCATCGAATTCTTCTACATTTTCTGAAGATATTGCTAAAATAATTGCAGTTGGGAAAGTAGCATCAAAAGTGTTGACATATTGACTTAATTCCTTAACTCTTGAATTAGATAATGGTCTCTGTATTCCTAAATATTTTCCTATGTCATCGTCTTCCTGAATTTCACGCATATCAGAGTATGATATGTTTATCAATTGATTATAAGACATACAACCAATATAAAAGGTACCAATCGGTTGATTAACCTCAATGCATTTAAATTTTATATATTCACTATGGTCTGACATTTTATCACCTCACTTTATTAAATTTTTCTTGTAATTTGGCTGATTCAGTATCTTCATTTTTTTTCGGATCAAATGTACTAATTTTTTTATCTTGGATTGTCATATAAAAGAATAATAAACATGCAATAGTGAAGATAATATAAGACCCTAACCTTAACAAATCTATGTTAATTGATAGAGTTGTTGATATATTATCTACAGTATAAACGCCAGTATACAAAAGTCCTAACATGAGAAATGATATACAACCAATTATGATACCGAATTTTGGAAGTTTCATCAGAAATGCTGATGTCATTAAAGATGCACTACAAATTAATAAATCGCCATGAATATATATTATGGAGATATCTGGTGATTTTTGATTGAAATAGATAAGTATAAGAAATCCGAACCATAAAGGAAATAGGTTTCCAATTAGCGTTGCTAAGAGTATACCTGCACTTTGAACTATTAGCTTTAAATTTAATAGTATAGTATTCATATGCAGATTAGTAATGAATCTAGGCAATTTAATTAAATTAAAGCCATTTTTTACTTTTAGTTTCAAATTAGATAAATTTATTTGCAAATGATCACCTCCCCTAATTTAACATTATTCCGTACTTTAGTAGCTTATATTACATAAGTTTACACAAAATGTAACTAAAAAGCAAGGTTGTCCTGTTTGTTTTATGATAATTAGGCTCTATTTCAAAGAGTTCCGAGAGCTTGTAAAATCTACGCAGGGTTAAATAAACTCCTGGTGTTTATGATAATATAAGAGAAAGCTCAGTTATACCTACCTCGCAAAGAACTTAGGTGTAAAAGTAAGCTCAAGGCAAGCCATTCGCTATTGGGGTACCCCTCTATAGTAACAACTAGAAGTTACTGCCTACTACTATAAATTTGGTTACTAAAAGTGAAAAAGTTAAAAATATACGTAAGTCTTGATTAGCAAGCTTAAGGTGAACCTCTCGCTGTGGAGTCAAAACCTATAGCATGAATTGGAAATTCATACTTACTAAAATTCAGCTTAAAATCACCTTGGAAGTATTACCAAGAAAATTAGATTATAGAGAGGATTGCAAGGTTATTTTAAATGATGTGAAAAAGATTATTTATGAGCAAGCAAGGACAACGTGTTTGTCCTTGCTAAGGTACCTGGTTCCACCCGCAATTTGTAAAATTTTAAGAAGTTGTCCACAAACAGCCTTAAGGCTGTTACCTTAATTGCTTAATAATAAATTCGAGTTACACCTTTCGCTATTGAGGATAAAACATACCAAAGAAGATACAATGGAAAATTATGAATAAGATCTATAACAGTAAAAAACGTCATAGAAATAAATGCTTGAGTAGTAACCGGTAAAGTTTGGAGATAAGAATGAAGATATTTTGGCAGAAAAAGATAGTAAATAAGCACTAATTCAATATAAACTATTTATGCCTCTAGGATTATTTTTTATCTCATTATCAAATTTAATAAGCCAAACTAATCTGCTATAATTATACAATAACTACTAGGCGGTGGAATAAATGGATATCAACACGACGAACACCAAGAAAAAGAGATCTGATTCCTGGATTGATATAAATACTAATAATAAAAACTTTCTTGGTAGAAAGAGAGTTGATTATAGTACTTTTCAAAGAGGAACGACCATACCAGAAAGATATCACAAGGTCTTTCTTGATAACTTATCTTCGGAAGTGATAAAAGGAAAACAAGTAAAGGTTAAATTATATGTAAATAATAAAGAGTATAATGCTGTTGTAAGATGGCCTAATTCGAAAGATAGGAAAGGTGTTACAATACAGCTTTTATATAGTAACAAATCCTTGAATGAGTTACTTCAAAATAAGTTATCAGTGAGTTATGACTATATAATAAATTATATAAAAGAAAATGATAAAAAACCAAATGTTATACCAGATGAATATACAGAATACATAGATTTTTATAAAGGTGATATCCTTGATACATTTATTATGGAACTTATAAGCAAAACCTCTGTTGATAAAACTGAAGATGAAGAATTGATGAAGATATTATTGAAGATTCAGATGAGGAATTTTATACAGTAAATGCAGTAAGAGAAGAACTTAAATATGTCCATGATTTTATATCCAGTAAGGGTTTTACATACGACCAAGAATTAATTAATAATTTCTATTTAAGTCTAAAAACTAAGCCTTTTGTTATTCTTTCAGGCATATCAGGAACTGGTAAGAGTAAAATAGTGCAATTATTTGCAGAGGCTTTAGGTGCTGAGTGTAAGATAATTCCCGTAAAACCAGATTGGTCTGATGCTACAGATTTATTTGGATATAGAAATATAGAAAGTAAATTTACTCCAGGTATAATAACTTCCATAGCTTATGAGGCAATGAAGTATCCTGATTAACCATATTTTATATGCTTAGATGAAATGAATTTAGCTAGAGTTGAGTACTACTTCAGTGATATTCTATCATTAATGGAAACTCGTCATTTAAATGAAAATGGTGAAATAGTTACTAACCCTTTATTAAGCAAAGAACAGTTTGGAAGAGATGAAAGAGCTTTTGATAAATACGGAGATGTATACATTCCGCAAAACCTATATATAGTTGGCACTGTTAATATGGATGAAACTACTTTTTCATTTAGTAAAAAAGTATTAGATAGAGCAAATACTATAGAGTTTAATAAGGTTGATTTTAATTTTGATTTTGATGCAGTGAAAGAAGAAACCGTAGAAATCAGAAACTATCATAATGATTTTCTAAAATCTGAGTATTTAAAACTAGCAGATTGTAGTGAAGATAAAGAATTAGCTGTTAGAACTATAAAAATGCTGGTTAAAATAAACAATATATTAGAAGTATACAATTTTCATTTTGGCTACAGAGTGAGAGATGAAATAGTATTTTATAGCCTATATGCTGTGAAAAATGAAATAATGGACTTTGATACAGCAATGGATTTTTCAATAGTTCAGAAAATACTTCCTAAGATAAATGGCAGCGGCAGTGAAGTATTAGATGCACTTATAGATATTTATAATCTGCTAAATGGTACAACTTATAATAATACTGGATATCTGGAAGATGAGGAACTTAAAAAGATGCAAGTGAAAGCTGCTGAGAGCAAATACAAACTGTCTAGAGAAAAGCTTATATACATGATGCGGAGGTTTGTGAGAGATGGATTTACAACCTTCTGGCAATAAGGATGAATTACTGTTTATAGATACAGAGTATATTTACTTCACTATAAAAGGAAACAGCTCATCAGTAGGTTATGGAAGTGAGAAATCTTTAACTATCATTTTAAATGATGTAGAAGAAATAAAAGATATAAATCAGTATATATATTTCAAGGAATATACTAGTTACGAAGTTGTTATTGAGAGAAAAGATAAGGTTAATGTAGAGTTTTATCATGAAAATATAAAGTGAAACTTGAATCAGATGGGCTTTTTGGCCCACCTGATTCTTAGTTAAACGAATCCATGGACGTAGCCGCTCTTTACTCTCACTTTGGAGAAGATGAGAGTATTAGAGCGGGTAGTCATCGGATAAATATAAGAAATAAAGTAACACCTACAGGCAGAACAGGAAATATACTTAGTGGAATTATTAACTTCAAGGGGGATATTGGCTATTCTGACCTTTATGTTAAGATAAATGGCAAAATGCATCTTAAGATTACTCTAGAGATATTACCAAGTAAATTAGATTATAAAGAGGATTATATAGCCATACTAAGTGACGTTAATAAAGAAATATATAATTTAGCTTATGGATTTTTGGGACGTACATATCTAGGTATGGAAATAAACAATAAAACCTCAAATAGCTACAGTGAATTTTACAGCATATTGAATTATGTATATGAAAAACTAATAAGATCCATTAATTTAGTTGTATCCAATCCTCATCATGAACTAACTAAAGACAGTAAGGTATGTAAATATCATTCACTAAAAAATACTAATAGGGATACTGTAAAGTGGCTTGAGAAAAGACCACATTTTAGCAGGCGTAGATCCCAAGGAAGAGGATATAAATACAATGCATAGATATAGGGATGCTATAGTTTATAGTAATAAAGGTGATGCTTCCTATGAGAATTGTATATTTGGAGCCTTTGTGTTATTTCCCTATAAGCATGAAGAAGAATATAGAAACCATGACTTTTACAAAAGTATAGAAGAAGTAAACATAGGTGGATTGCCCTTTCTTCCCACTTCTACAAGTTTAATAAAAGAGTTTTTAGATAAGCTTATTAATGAATCCTCTTACTCCACCTTTGAAAGAGATCTATAACTTCTATCACACACCTTGCAGTAACATAAATCTAGCAGAACATAACATTAAATACGTAGCTTTAGCACAATCCAAGAACAGCTTCGAAAGCCATGCTGGAATTAAGTACTATGGAGAAATTAAAAATATCAAAATAGTTAAAAGAAGAGACATTATAGAAATTCCAAAGGATTCAGATGAAGAATATTACATGATAGAAGTAAATCAGTGGAAAGAGCTTGAGAGAAAGATAGAGGTTTCAGGATATCAAGTAATTAGAATATTATATACCACAGAATTTTTATTGAAAAATGCAGCTATAGTAACAGAACTTTGTATCAAATCCAAAGAAGAATATAGATTATGGCAAGAGCTTAAGAGAATAAACTCTAATGTTTATACAAAAGGAGATAAACATATTAGTAAGGATAGCAAAATCAATGGTTTTTCCATTCAGGGTATAGATATAACTGTGGCTGATGATACCATTGTGGTAGGTAACAATATTGCTGTCTTTACAAAATCAGATTTTAATAAAAAACCAAGAGTGGTAATGCAAGAGATCATGAAATTAATGAAATTAATGGAAATAATGAAAAATAAGTCATAATGGGAAGGTAAGTTGTTAGAATTTAAGATTGGTATTGCCAACAATAGATATAGATAATTAATAAAACTTATGCTAAAATTTAAATAATAAAAATAGAGTTATGGTACTGGAACTAAGGAGAAAATTATTATGGGAGAACTTGCTAGGTTTGAAGATATAAGAATAAAGATGTATCCTATGGATACTCAAAAACATAAAGAACCGCATTTTCATGTGATATTAACAGATGGCAATAAAGCTTCAGTTTCAATTGCAAATGGAAAATTACTTGAAGGAAAATTGAATAAGAGACAAAAAGATTTTATAAAAGCTTGGATGTTAATTCATAAAGAAGAACTTTGGGATAGATGGAATAAAGCTGTAGCTGGTGAATTTATAGAAAGAATTGAACCTAAACAAATATAGGGAGGGATAGTTTAATGCAGAGTCCAGATATAAAAAAGGCAGAAGTTTCAAAGGATTACACTTTAATATTGACTTTTATAAATGGTGAAACTAAGTTGTTTGATATGAAACCTTACCTAAAGTACCCAGTATTTAAGAGTCTTAATGGATATGAAGAGTTTAAAAATTTTTCAATAGTTGATGGAACAATAGAATGGAAATGTGGAGCAGAATTAAGTACAGATACTTTTTATATTGATAGTAAAAATATTAATAAAGAAACATTAAAAGAGATGTAATTTGTGATGAAGCGTATTTTATGCTTCATCTTTCTTTTGAGAATATTTTCAAAAGATATTTACAAGGATTAAGAATTAATTTCCTAGTATTAATAAGAGCAAGCAAGGACAACACGCTTGTCCTTGCTAAGGTACCTGGTTCCACCCGCAATTTGTAAAATTTTAAGAAGTTGTCCACAAACAGCCTTAAGGCTGTTATTTCAATTGCTTAAAATAATAAAGATGTTTCAATCTTTATTATAAATTCCTATAAAGTTTCAGGTACATTTATCATTATAAAGATGAATTACTGTTTATAGATACCGAGTATATATACTTCACTATAAAAGGAAACAGCTCATCAGTAGGTTATGGAAGTGAGAAATCCTTAACTATCATTTTAAATGATGTAGATGAAATAGAAGATATAAATCAGTATATCTATTTCAAGGAATATACTAATTACTAAGTTGTTATTGATATAAAGGATAAAATCTTTTATAAAGACTTATATCTCTGCACCTTTTAAATATGATAATGATGTAGTAAATAAATTAAAGTCTATGGAAAGGGAAATTACTAAAAGGCTAAATACATCCTTTCTAAATGTTGTGAGTATAGATCATAGAAATACTGATATTTCCTTAGTATTTACCATGGGCAGTGGCTATAAAGAAATATATAAATACTATTTAATGCTGCAGAAGGGATTAAGTATTAATAACAATATTTTATCCCTTTCTATGAAAGAGTTATCCTTGCTTTATGAATATTGGTGTTTTATTAAGATCAACTCCTTACTTATGGAGAAGTATAAGCTTATCACTGCAGATTTTATGAAAATTAATAGAAACGGAATATCTCTTTTATTAAAAAAGGGTGTTTCCTCAACTTTACAATATGAAAACCCTATAACAAAGGAACGATTCCAGGTATCTTATAACTCTAAGAAAACTTCAAAAACTGTTGCTCAAAAGCCTGATAACATTCTTCAAATCTATAAAGAAGGTAACAATAAAGCCTATGAATTCATCTTTGATGCAAAGTATAAGCTTGATACCAGCAGTGAATACTGCACCAAGTACGGAGGTATAGGTCCAAAGGAAGAGGATATTAATACAATGCATAGATATAGGGATGCTATAGTTTATAGTAATAAAGGTGATGCTTCCTATGAGAATTGTATATTTGGAGCCTTTGTGTTATTTCCCTATAAGCATGAAGAGGAATATAGAAACCATGATTTTTACAAAAGTATAGAAGAAGTAAATATAGGCGGATTGCCCTTTCTTCCCACCTCTACAAGTTTAATAAAAGAGTTTTTAGATAAGCTTATTAATGAATCCTCTTACTCCACCTTTGAAAGAGATCTATAACTTCTATCACACAACTTGCAGTAACATAAATCTAGCAGAGCATAACATTAAATACGTAGCTTTAGCACAATCCAAGAACAGCTTCGAAAGCCATGCTGGAATTAAGTACTATGGAGAAATTAAAAATATTAAAGTAGTTAAAAGAAGAGACATTACAGAAATTCCAAAGGATTCCGATGAAGAGTATTACATAATAGAAGTAAATCAGTGGAAGGAGCTTGAGAGAAAGATAGAGGTTTCAGGCTATCAAGTTATTAGAATATTATATACCACAGAATTTTTATTGAAAAATGCAGCTATAGTAACAGAACTTTGCATCAAATCTAAAGAAGAATACAGATTATGGCAAGATCTTAAGAGAATAAACTCCAATGTTTATACAAAAGGAGATAAACATATTAGTAAGGATAGCAAAATCAATGGTTTTTCCATTCAGGGTATAGATATAACTGTGGCTGATGATACCATTGTGGTAGGTAACAATATTGCTGTCTTTACAAAATCAGATTTTAATAAAAAACCAAGAGTTGTAATGCAAGAGATAATGAGATTAATCAAAATAGAAAGTTCTAAGTGTATCTCTCACTATGAAGACTAAACCTATAGAAAGCAGGAACTTCCAGTTTCTGCTTTCTATAGGTTTTTTTAACGTGCACTACACAAAGTACAGAACAGATATTAAGTCAGAAAATCTAATATAGTTAAAGTCTTCCATTATAAATTTGGAGGCTTATTTCACGAATAAAAAATATATAAATACTTATTAGAGTTTAGTTAACAAACAGTAAATTATGTTAACTAAACCTAAAGTAAACTAATATCACAAAAAATATTTTTCATAAATAAGCATATAACAAGTTAAGATTGAAGAACAAATGTTTGTATATGATGTGGAAAAATGAACCATACTATTCCTATAAAAGTTGGAAAGGGGATATAGCATAGTTTATTCATGTATAAAAGAAAATTACTCTTTATTATTAAAATAAGAAAAGAAATTTAGTCTCCAGATGGATAAAATTCTAATAGGAGATACTTTAAAATATATAGATTTTCGTATAATAAAGGCAAAATAACTTTAGTAGATTACGATGAAATGACATCCGCAATGGAAAATTAGTATGGTTTATTCCTGTATACATAATCGTATATAGATAAACATTTTATTGAACTATTTGTTTTTATCAATTAAAATTAAGATACATAATAGGATTAGGAAGGTGAACTAATGAAGCCTGTACATTATGAAGATTTAATAATGAAAAGAGCTATGGACCTTTTTGTGGAGGAAGGACTAAAGTTTTTTGGAATAGATAAAAAAGTTAAAGAACTTGGGCCTACAGAATTAGTAGTTTTAGAAACTAAAAATATGTTTATGGATTATACATTCTTAATGGAAGATGATAACTTTATACATTTTGAATTTCAGACTACTGATAGAGGAAATGTAGATTTAAGAAGATTTAGAGCCTATGAATCATTATTAAGTCATCAAACAGGAAAAGATGTACTAACTTATGTAGTTTATTCAGGTAATATCAAAGCTCCAAGGAACACATTAATAACGGGAATAAATGAATATAAGGTAAATACAATATCTATGGCTGATAAGGATGGAGATAAGATATATAATGATATTGTAGAGAAGATAAGATTTGGAATGGATATTACAAGAGAAGATATAATATCGCTGACATTTACTCCTATAATGGGTGGTAGCACAAGTACAGTAGATAAAATACTTAATGCTATAAAAATAGTAAAAGATTTAAATAAAGATTATAAGTATGATGTACAATCAATACTATATGCTTTTGCAAATAAATTTTTAAGTGGAAAAGATTTAGAAAAAGTAAAGGAGGGATTGAGGATGACTGAACTTGGCAAAAGTCTAATCCAAGAAGGCATAGAAAAGGGTAGAGAAGAAGGTAGAGAAGAAGGAAAAGCAGAACTTTTAATTAAGCAGCTAATAAAAAAGTTTAAAAAAGTACCTAGCGAATATAAGGAAAAAATAAAATCACTTCCAGAGGAGACATTGGATATAATTGCGATAGATATTTTTGATATAAATTCAATTGAAGAATTAAAACAATATTTTGAGTAAGTTGAAAAATATTAAATACTATAGTAAGTTCGAGTGGATCACTCTCTCAAAGGTATCGGGTTCCACTCGTTTTTTTTGTTGAACTTTAGAAAGTTAAACTACTTTCATAAAAATAGCCATAGAAGATACTTTAAAAACTATAGATTTATCGTATAAAGGTAAAATAACTTTAGAAGATTATATAAAAGTATTGGTTCGTATTTAAAGTAGTTAAAATAGGAGTGGTAGAAAATGTGTAGATTAAATCCTAAGGTAGATTTTGTATTTAAAAAACTATTTGCAAGTCCAGAAAATAAAGATATATTGATTTCATTTATAAATTAAGTGTTATCGGAAAATGAGTAGATAAAAGATATAGAATTAAAAAAAACATATATCATAGCAATTATAAAAAAGGTAAAATGACTATATTAGATATAAAAGCAGTGAATGAAAAGGGAAATTGGCATGATGTGGAGATGCAGTTAGGAGAGCAGGGGTTTTATGATAAAAGAGCATTTTAATACTGGGCAAAGAGAAATATATAATTATAATTGTGGAAGAAAGGTAAGTTATGGAAGTACTTAATTTAGATGAAAAATTGAAAAGCTTTTTGAAGGATTTTAGTAACTTTATAGATTATTTGGTATCTAATGAAGTTACTATAGGGAAAATAAATAAATTTATTTCGCCCAAATTTTTATTTGAAATGAATAAAGTTATGAAGAAGAAACAGGAAAATACTACACTGAAGAGTACTCAACTAGCATACCCCTTACTCCATTTGTTTTATAAATTATCAGTAAGTGGTAGGCTGTTTAGGGAAAAAGTGCTAAAAGGTGGAAAAATAGTTTTAAAATCCACAGATAGAGTTGAAACATTTAAAAAATTAAGTAGCGTGGAAAAATATATTGCTTTAATAGAGATATTTTGGGTAGATTGTAATTTTGAAAAATTAAGATTTCAAACTTATGATCATATGAGCGTATATTCAGTTACGAGAATTATACATGATATTTCATCAGGAAAAGCAAATGAAGTTATGTATATAAATGGTGGTTTAAAAAACTTTAGTACTATTTTATTGTATTTTTCTTATTTTGGTATTATGAGTATTAAAGAAAATAAAGAAGAAAAACGGGAAAAGCATGAAAGATATTTTAGCCCAAGTGAGATTATAATTAGTCCAATTGGGTTAGAGATAACTAAAATACTTAGTGAAAGTAGAGCACTAGAACAATGGAATATACCTGATAGAAGGGAGTCTGGTGAATGGAAGATAAATTTTAAGGAAGAGTTTTATATGCCCTTTAAGAAATTATTCAAAATAGGAGAACTAGAGAATACACTGCCTAGAGACAGCAATAAATTTAAAGATGGAATATATATTTAAAGTTTATATAGATAAAGATATATGGGCAAAGATACAGCTAAATGGAATGCATACACTACATGATTTACATAATTATATTCAAGATGCTTTCGAGTTTGATAATGACCATATGTATTCCTTTTTTATGGATGGTAGAGCTTGGTCAAATAATAAATTTACATATCCTTATGATGAGGAAGGTCCCCATGCTGATGAAGTAAAAATTGGAGAATTAGACTTAAATGAAAAGCAAAGTTTCTTATATCTTTTTGATTATGGTGATGAATGGAGATTTAGGGTAGATGTCTATAGTATAGAAGAGATGGAGATTAAGTTGTTAAATCCACAAATTACAGAAAGTAAGGGTGAGCCGCCAGAACAGTACCCTGATTCTTAGTTGAACGAATCCAGGGACGTAGACGCTCTTTACTCCAACTTTGGAAAAGATGGGAGTATTAGAGCGGGTAGTCATCGGATAAATGAAAAGATAAAATCCTTTATAAAGATTTATACCTCTACACATTTTAAATATGATAATGATGTAGTAATAGGCGTACGGCAACGATTCGTGTAAAAATCAGCCATAAGACAGTATTTTCCATTTATAAGAGCTATAAAGCAAAAATGGAACTACTAACTTGTGGCTGTTATGACGTAAAATATTACGTACTAACTCAAAATTATACTCATAAGCAGCTTATTATTATTGAGATTCAACTTCTGTAACTGCATTTATAAACAATCCAAAATCAGATAGTAATGATGAAACAAAACGCCAAACCAATACTGATAACCGTGTACAATCAAAGAATAAAGTAAGTAGCACATAATCCAACCCACTTTATGGTCCGAATTACATTTTATAGCTGACTTTTAATGAAATAAAGCCGTTAAAGGAACATTCCATTCCTCTAACGGCTTTATACTCTTATCAATATATTTAATAATTTTTTAGCATTCTACTTTCTATTATTGAATTGAATTCATCAACTCAAAGAAATACTTTGCCTCGTGGGTTTTATAAAGGTTGTACCAGGAATTTAAGGTTTGAGGTGAAAGTATATCTAAAATTTCCAATATATGCACAGTAAATTCAAGGGGAGCTATTCCAGAAGCAGTAATCAAGCTTCCATCAGTTACTGCATATTCCTGTTTATAGTACTTTTCTCCAACATAGCTTGGACAGACCATTTTAAGATACCCCAGGTCGTTGCTTGTATGATCTCGTTGGTCCAATAGTCCAGCCATTGCAAGTCCTATTGTAGCACCACAAATTGCCCCTACAACAATACCTTTCTCTAAACACTCTTCAGCCATTCTTATAATGGGAGCATGAATTGCTTCTGTCCATGTATTTCCACCAGGTAGAATCAAAGCAGCAGCCTCTTCAATACTACACTCCTTAAGTTCAATCTCCGGCAATATCTTCAGACCTCCCATTGTAGTAATAGGGGTCTTATCAATTCCCACAGTTATCACCCTTAGTGGAGTCAATCCCTTTTTATAGTACCTTCCCGAATTTATTTCAGTACTTAAATAACCTATTTCCCAGTCTGCCATTGTATCAAACACATAAAGATATACTGTATTTCTCATTTTATATTCCTCCACTTTCATTTTTTCTTACTATTTAGCATCGGATGGTTTCAATCTCCACCTTGTTCAATTATATATTATCTTCACTGACAAATTCGGTCAGTGAAGATAATGAGCCAACAAATCCCTAAGAACTGCTGCAATAGTAGCTTTAAAACTATTTGGTTCAAGCACCTTTATTGCTTTACCATAAGAAATTAGAATATGGGGAACATAGGTATGGATTGAGCTTTCATCCATTACAAAAATCGCCTTATTTTCAGTCCGTTCTGTCAGATGATGCCCCAAAAACCAATGTAAGCATAGGTCATTTAATGCTTCTGACTTACCCTCAATTATTAAAGTACAAAGGTCTACTTTAATTTCCCCCTTCGATAATAGGTTTTTTGTAAAAAACTCACGTGCCGAAAAAACTTTAGGGCGCTTAAACGTAATTTGGGTGCTTATAATATTTACTATTCGCTCTACCCTAAAGCTACGGATTTCATTCCTGAGATGGCAGAATGCGATAGTATACCATTTATTGTTCCAATAAACAATGCCATAGGGGTCAACAACTCTATGCTTGGAATGCTCTTCATGACATGTACAGTATTCAATATCTACAGAGTATTCATTAGCCACAGCTCCCTCAAGTTCCATTAATATTGGCTTGACAGAAGGATCACTAATACGGCTCACTACTTCAAATCCGGCTAAATGACGATTGAGTATTTTCTCTTGTTCTTGATTCGAAAACATCTTTAACTTTGATGTTGCACTATTTAGTGCCTCACTAAAGGGATATCCTGCTTCCTTTGCAAAAACGGCAGCATGCAGAAGTGATTTTTGCTCTTCAATATCAAAAACCAGTGGTGCTCTTATAAAATTGTGAAGCAAACTATACCCCCCATTATGACCTGCTTCCGATATTATTGGCACCCCACTAACACATAACGCATCAATATAACGGTAAACTGACCTTATGTGTATTTCTAACCTTTCCGATATTTGCCTTGCAGTTATTTTTTCACCTAAATTCAACATCCACAAAATTGCTAACATATTATCATTTTTGGGCATATTACAAACCTCATTTTTCTCTTTGTTTTAATTAAATATAATTTACTAATAATGAAATGCAAAGTACCAGGCACTTAAATTACGATTTTTAAACTTATTATTTTCCTATTTTTGTGCTAAGAGCTTAAGATATCTTCGTAATGTAATACGATCTTGAATTAACTCTTATATAAATTATACCATTAATTAGTATTAATCAAAGAGTTTAACACAAAAGGTAGGGGTTTTGTGTTAATACAATTTCATGTCACAAAAGCCTGTGTTTTATATTTTGTGATATCACAAAAGTAATGGGGGTATTTTTGTGAAAGGTACGGTATACTGTAGCTATAAAGTTTTTATAAGAGAGGACTTACGCTATGTCAAAAATAGGTTATGTACGAGTATCTACAATAGATCAAAACACAGACAGACAGGAAATAGCATTATCTGAATTAGGAATTCAAAAACTTTTCATTGAGAAAATATCAGGTAAAAATACTGAAAGACTACAATTCAAAAGGATGATGGAATACATTAGAGAAGGCGATATTCTGTATATAGAAAGTATATCTCGCCTTGCTCGTAGTACACGGGACTTGCTTTCCATAGTGCAGCAACTTCAAGACAAAAAAGTGGAGCTCGTTTCTTTAAAGGAGAATATCGATACTGCAACTCCACAAGGACGATTTGTTTTAACCATATTTGGAGCACTATCTGAACTAGAAAGAGAAAGTACTCTCCAGCGTCAGCGTGAAGGTATTGTAGCTGCACATCTAAAGGGTAAGAAATTTGGCAGACCAAGTATTGAAAACCCTAAGGATTGGGATAAGGTAATAAAGCTCTGGAAAGATGGGGAAATTACTGCAGTTGAAGCAATGAGCAAATTGAATATGAACCGTGGCACATTTTATCGAAGAGTCAAAGAAATAGAAATTTTATAATTATTTTTACAAAGGAGGCTGTTACTTATGCCTGGAGTTCATGAAACGGTATATCCAAGATTTAAAAGCAGTATTTCCGAAAAAGAATTAAATGACATCTATACCCCAACACAAGAGGAACTAAAATTTTCTAAGAAAGTTGCCCGAGGTGAGAACGCAAAGCTTTGCTTTCTGATTATGCTTAAAAGTTTTCAACGACTGGGTTATTTCGTAGCTCCAGTAAATATCCCACAGACTATAATACAACATATTTCTAAGGTAACTAATATCACTATTTCTTCAGGAGATATTGAGAATTATAATAAATCCGGAACAAGATTGAGGTATGTTCAAGTAATTAGAGAATATTTAAATATAAAACCATATGGATCAGAGGCTAGACATGTACTAGTTAGAGCAATTGGGGCATCTGCAAGAACAAAGGATGAACCCTCTGATCTTATAAATGTTGCTATTGAAGAATTAATACGGCAGCATTATGAATTGCCGGTTTTTAGCACATTGATAAGAGCATCAAATAGAATAAGAGTATCTGTATATAGATTTTTTTACCGTCAGATTAATAATATGCTTAGCGAAGAGTTCAAGAATAAAATTGATAAACTCTTAGAATCTGAACAAGATAATATTTATACTTCATGGAACTTTTTAAAGCAGGAGCCTGGTACACCCACACTTATGCATCTAAAAGATTTAGTCAATTATCTAACATGGTTATCGTCGCAAAATGTTGGAATTGAAGTTCTTTCAAATATTCCAGATATTAAAGTTAAACAGTTTGCAGCTGAAGCAAAGACTCTTAATGCTGCACAAATGAAAGCGTTAGAACCTAATAAAAGATATACCCTTGCAGTAGCATTATTGGCTGTTCAAACTGCAAAAGCATTGGATGATCTGGCTGAAATGTTTATTAAAAGAATGTCTAGTGTTCACCGAAAAGGAAAAGAAGCACTTGAATTATATAGGACTAAGAATATACAAACCACAGATAAATTAGTAGTAACGCTGAGAGATATGATTTTAGCTTATAAAAAAGATGGAAGTATCGAGGAAAGATTTGCAGCAATCCAATCTGTTATTGAAGAAAAAAGTGATGAGATGCTTAGTGATTGTGAAGCACATACAGCTAATGCTGGTAACAATTATTATTCGTTTCTTTGGAAATATTACAAGAGCCATAGGGTAACTTTATTTAGTCTACTTAGAAGCGTTAAACTCCATTCCACAAATCAAGATATATCACTAGAGCAATCTTTAAAATTTCTTCGGGCAAATGAAAATATACGAAAAGATTTACTGGATTCAGTTAAAATTGAAAACAAGGGAAAATCCACTGAAAATAAACTTCAACTTTTAGATCTTTCATGGGTATCGGATGATTGGTGGAAACTCATAACTGGATACAGCAATAGGAATACTTATCCAGACAAAATAAACCGCAGACATTTTGAAGTATGTGTGTTTACACAAATATTGTGGGATTTAAAATCTGGTGATTTATATGTTAAAGGCAGTGATAAATTCTCTGATTATAGAGATCAACTTATAAGCTGGGAAGAATACGAGGAAAGCAAAGGGTTGTATGGTGAGCAAGCAGGGATTCCCGTTGATAGTCATGGGTTTATTGACCACGTAAAAAATTGGCTTAATGAGTCCATTGAGAAAACAGACAAGTCTTTCCCTTCTAATCAGTATCTAAGAATAGAAAAAGGTATCCCTACTTTAGTGAAGCCAGAAAAAAAGAAGTATCCTTAACAGTTGAAATTAATTGAATCATTGATTTCAGAGCGATTAAAACCTATCAATATTCTTGATGTGATTACCGATACTGAATATTGGCTTAACTGGTCAAAGTATTTCGGCTCCATTTCTGGCCATGATGGAAAGATTGAAAACTCAATTGAGAGGTATCTTATAACGTCCTTTTGTTACGGTTGCAATTTAGGACCTACTCAAACTTCTAGATCACTAGAAGGTATCAATCGTAAGCAGGTAGCATGGATAAATAATCGCCATATAACAGAAGAGAAAATAGAGTTGGCTATTAAAGATATTATAAACGCCTACAATTGTTTTTCACTGCCTAAGTTTTGGGGTTCTGGTAAAAGAGTCTCTGCAGACGGCACAAAATGGGACTTGTATGAACAAAATCTATTGTCTGAGTACCACATAAGATATGGAGGATACGGTGGAATTGGATATTACCATGTTTCAGACACTTACATAGCTCTATTTAGTCATTTTATTCCCTGTGGCGTTTGGGAAGCAGTATATATTCTGGATGGAATGCTAAAAAACGAATCCGATATTCAACCAGATACCATCCATGCGGATACACAAGGTCAAAATTCACCGGTTTTTGCATTGTCTTATTTACTAGGCATTAACTTGATGCCCCGTATTCGAAACTGGAAAGACATCACACTTTATAGACCCTATAAAAATGCAAAATATGAACATATTGATGAATTATTTTCTGATACCATTGATTGGAATCTTATTGAAACCCACTTTCCTGATATGTTAAGAGTTGCATTGTCTATTAAGGCTGGCAAAATTACAGCTTCAACACTTTTAAGAAAGCTTAGTACTTATAGCAGAAAAAACAAGTTATATCAAGCTTTCAGAGAGCTAGGCAGAGCTATTAGAACAGGATACTTAATGAACTATATTGGAGATGAAGAACTAAGAAGTACAATACAGGCAGCTACAAACAAAAGTGAAGGATTTAATTGCTTTACTAAATGGGTGTTGTTTGGAGGAGAAGGAGTTATTGCAGAAAATAATAGAGATGAACAGCGAAAAATAATAAAGTATAATCATCTAGTTTCCAATTGTATTATTTTTTATAATGTTTTTCATATAACCCAAATTCTTTAGGAGCTAGTCATGGAAGGTCATAAAATTGAAGAGGATACTATAGCTGCTTTAAGCCCCTACATTACTCAGCATATTAATCGTTTTGGTCGTTATAATTTAGATTTAAATCGTAAGCCACCGAATATAGACTATAATTTATACTTGACCATGGCATAAATGGCAATTCACTACATTAGATAATAACGGCAACGTGTTAAAATTGGTAATAACTGTCTTATGGCTGTTTTTTACACGAATCGTTGCCGTACCCCTAATAGCAAACAGAAACTTCCAATTTCTGTTATGACCTCTGAGGTCGTAGCAATAACTGGAAGTTATTGCTTATTATTAGAGAATTATCATTACATTTAAGCATACCTAAGAGTACTTTACATGAACAGAAAGATAAGATTTTAAAAAAACTTAGAAAAATTATAAATAAAATTTAAAAATTTTCCGGACACCCCTTCACTTTTTCGGCTTAAGAAGTGAAGGGGTGTTTTTATAATCTCTTCTTGTTCCTTGGAAACTGAATATACGGTATATCAGGAAAACTACCTTTGCTGCTAGGAATGGCAAGCAATGAAAGCAGAGCGCCATGACCATTTTAGATGAGAGCGATAAATCTGGCTTGAAATAGCCTGTGGAAGGGCTAATTGCGATGATAAGCAAAGGGATTAATTGTATTCAAAATTCCAAATCAAACTCATAAATAGGTTGTTTATTATAATCTACTTATGCAAAGATAGTTTTACTAAATGTAATTCGGAAAAAGAGAGCAGAAGGATTTTGCTAATTTCTTCAGGACTCTCTTTTTTTCCTTTTTGAATCCATTCAAATAACCCATCTGATAATATTGCACTCCTTAAAACTACAAAATATGACCAATGAGAATCTTTTATATTAAGAAGGTTTCGAACAAATGAGAACTTTTGAATATATAAAGAGTTAAATTGATTTTTAAATAGAGACCGTTGATTACTCATTATTAATACTTTAAGCAATATATCATGTTGATCCCAATATTTAAAGAACAGATTATATAGATCCATTTCATAAAAATTTGATAGCTGCTTTATTTGACCGTATATGTAATGAAATAATTCATCCATGGCTTTATCAACCTGAAATTTCAAAACATCCTCAACAAAATCAAAATTCCTGTAAAATGTAGCACGACCAACCTGTGCTCTATTTACAAGAGTGGTTATGGTAAGTTTCTCCCATTGATTTTCCAGTATTAATGATGTCAAAGCCTCAGAGATTAATTGAGTAGTAATTTTTGCGCGTTTATCTTCCTTTATATGATACAAAACATTGCCTCCTGTCTCACATGGCTTAAATCTATTGAATTAAAGAATTAAAAGCCTTATTATATAACTATAAGATATGAAACAATTGTATCATAGGAGGAACCGATATGTCAAAGAAAGTATTAGGTATCTGCTTTAGCGAAGTAAGAAATGGAAATAGTGCCATATTACTCAATGAAATAATGAAGCCGATAAAAGCAAAAGGTTATGAAGTTGAGCAAATAAATATCGGCGATTTTGATATTAAACAATGCTTAGGATGCTTTAAATGCAACAATGCCACTTTTTCATGTATCTTGAAAGATGATTTGAAAAAGATTTTGGAGAAAATTGATTCAGTAGATGCAATAGCAATAACTGCACCATGCTATATTTTGACAGCTCCCTCACAGATTAAGGCATTAATGGACAGGACAGCGGCAAGAGCCCTGGACAGAATTGAAAATGATGTAACAAGACGCCCGGGAGTTGCACTTTCCGTAGCAGGTGCAACACATACCTGGTACTCAATGCAAAGAGCATTGCCAAGTTTGTTTCTGCAGTTAAACAATTGTGATGTTATAGAACAAAAAGTATATGGTGGGATAGCTTTAAAAGGAGACATATTGAATCATCCGGAAGTATTGAAGGAAGCAAACCTTATAGGGGAGAAGCTTGTTTCAGCTATGGCAGGTAAAAATCCGTATGATCCTGTTGCTCATTATGAGGAGGATTATCTAATATGTCCAGAATGCAAGGGGGATTTGTTTCAATTACAATCAAACGGACAAGTGAGCTGCGGTATATGCGGAACTGGTTTGAAAAGAAAAGGTTTAATTAATCATCATTATGAAGTTGTCAGCACTGGTAAATTTACTAAAGAAGGAGCACAGGAACACACCCGCTATGTTGGAGGAAGAATAATAACAGGTATGGATCTTGCTGAGGAAACAGTCCGTAGGCTGAAGCTTTATGAAGCTGATGGAACAATAATCGATAAAAAACCTGCAGCTGAGCAAAAACGTGAGGTTGGTAATGTTATATGGGAACAGGAAGCAGAAGATACCTTTAAATCAGTTGTGCCGAAAGCATTCCAGGAGTTTGTTAGAGTGGCAGTCGAGAAAAAAGCAGCAGCACAAGGTTATTCAGTTATTACAAAAGAAATTTTCCTTGCAATTAAAAAAGCATCAGGCAATTAAGGTAGATATAGGACAAATACTCAGGAAATTATGTGAATATAAGGGAGTAGAAATAATAGAAGCAAATGCATGTCCAGATCATATACACATGCTGGTAAGTATTCCACCTAAATTGAGTGTAGCACAGTTTATGGGATATCTAAAAGGAAAAAGTTCACTTATGATATTTGATAGGCATGCAAATCTGAAATATAAGTATGAAAATAGACAATTTTGGTGTAAGGGGTAAGCAAACAGAAACTTCCAGTTTCTGTTATGACCTCTGAGGTCGTAGCAATAACTGGAAGTTGTTGCTTATTAAGCACAATCCAAGAACAGCTTCGAAAGCCATGCTGGAATTAAGTACTATGGAGAAATTAAAAATATTAAAGTAGTTAAAAGAAGAGACATTACAGAAATTCCAAAGGATTCTGATGAAGAATATTACTTGATAGAAGTAAATCAGTGGAAAGAGCTTGAGAGAAAGATAGAGGTTTCAGGATATCAAGTAATTAGAATATTATATACCACAGAATTTTTGTTGAAAAATGCAATTATAGTAACAGAACTTTGCATCAGATCTAAAGAAGAATATAGATTATGGCAAGAGCTTAGGAGAATAAACTCTAATGTTTATACAAAAGGAGACAATCATATTAGTAAGGACAGTAAAATCAATGGCTTTTCCATTCAAGGTATAGATATAACTGTGGCTGATGATACCATTGTGGTAGGTAATAATATTGCTGCCTTTACAAAACCAGATTTTAATAAAAGACCGAGAGTAGTAATGCAAGAGATTATGAGATTAATCAAGATAGCAAGTTCTAGGTGTACCTCTTACTATGAAGGCTGAACCTATAGAAAGCGGGAGCTTCCAGTTTCTGCTTTCTATAGGTTATTTAACGTGTACAATACAAAGAGCAGATTAGCTATTAAGGCAGAAAATCTGATAGAGTTAAAATTCATAGTATCAGTTGAAAGCTTACTTAAAGAATAAGAAATAAACCTATAAATGCTTACCGGAATTTAGTTAACAAATATTTAATTATGTTAACTAAAACTAAAGTAAACTAATATCATAGCAAATATTCCTTATAAATAATAAACTAATCTTGGAGAACAAATGTTTGTATAAATCGTGGCAAAATAAACCATAATATATCTATAAAAGTTTGAAAGGGGATATAGTATGGTTTATTCCTGTATAAAAGAAAACTACTCTTTATTATTAAAAGAAGAAAACGATAATTATGGCAGTAAAAAAGAAAAGAAATTTACCCTTCAGATGGATAAAATTTTGAAACGATTATTTACTCTAAAAAATAAGGTTCCAATCATTGATTTTCTTAACTCAGCTTATAATGACAACATAAGATATAATGCTAAATTGTATTATGAAGATAAGGAAATAAACAATTTTCATAAGAAAAGCAGCAGATATATAAGTTTTTATGCTGATATGTACATAAGAGTTGTAGATCAAGAAAAAGTTTATGAATACGAAATAGAGTTTCAAACTGTTTATGAAAATAACATGGCTATAAGAATGTTCAGATATGGCTTTGAAAGAGCTGTAAAAATTGCAGATTATAAAAATATAAAAGAAGGCAGAGTTAAGATAAAAATTCCAGAACCCTATCTTATAGTTATAGAAGAAGATAGTGATATACCTGACAAGATTTCTTTAGAAATAGAGATACCAAAGCAAAATACAGTTACTTATAATTGTAAGTTACTAAAGTATTTTAATTACAATATTGATAAGCTTTTAAAAGAAAATATGTATTTATTGCTGCCACTGCAGATATTTAGATTAAGGAAAAAAATGTATGGAATAAGTAACAGTGACTTAATCTTTGAAAAAAAGAAAAGCAAGATGATTAGTGTATATGATGAATTGAAAATAATCATAGAAGATACTTTAAAAGCTATAGATTTATCGTATAATAAAGGTAAGATAACTTTAGTAGATTATGATGAAATGACATCTGCAATGGAAAATATAAATTCTTACTTTTTAAGTATGTACGGGAAATATACAGATTTTGATGAGGAGGTTAAAGAAATGGTAAAGAGCTTTTATGATCCTAAGGTTGAGGAAAGAGGAATTAAAAAGGGAATAGAAAGAGGTTTGAAAGAAGGAGTAGAAAAAGGAATACAAAAAGGAATAGAGAAAGGCAGGATAGATGAAAAATTAGAGACAGCAACAGAAATGATAAAAGATGGGGAGCCTATAGAAAAAATTAAAAAGTATACGAAGCTAGATGAAAATAAGATTTTGGAATTGATAAAGCAAATAGGAAGCAAAAAAATACAGTGAGTAAACAGAAACTTCCAGTTTATGTTATGACCTCCGAGATGATGGCAATAACTGGTGGTTGCTGTTTGCTACTAACACATATGGAGATATTGATGAAGGGTTCTATTATAGTGTTGTATCAATGTTTTATTCAGTAGTTAATGCAATTAATGAGCAAGAAGATAGCAAAATTTATAAAAACTTGAATGATATAATAGTGCTGAAATAAATAGCTTTGAGATAAAAACACGATTCGGTTGGTAGTCCGAATGCGGTAATTATCCGTCAGTAACCTGCCCTCCTGGGGTTGTCCGTTCTCTAATTGAGCTGTATAACAGGAGGAGAAAAATGATAAAATTGACAGTATTATTTGAAGATCCTTTTTGGATAGGGGTTTTTGAAAAAAGTGAGAATGGTAAAATTGAAATTTGCAGGATAGTTTTTGGGCAAGAACCTAAGGATTATGAGGTATATGAGTTTGTCTTAAAAAACTATTATAATCTCAAATTCAGTAAGCCATTATTAATTGATGAAAAACCTGAGGCAAAAGTCAATCCTAAAAGGATGCAGAGAAAAATTAAGAAAACAATACAGAAAAATGACATTGGTACAAAGGCACAGCAAGCAATGAAACTTGATTATGAAAATAAAAAGAGTGAAAGAAAGCTGCTGTGGAAAGAAAAACGTGAAATGCAAGAAGAACTAAAATTTCAAAAGAGGTATGAGTATCTTGCACAAAATAAGGGGTGATTATCAAATGCCCTTAGCACTTAATCTTGAACATTTATATTTGAATTCTTAGCTGTATCTCTTGCATACATATCACAGAGAGAGTTTTCAAAGTGGTTGGAGTGACCTTTTACCCATTGGAATTCAATATATTTTCCATTACAAACGTTATTAAAGCGAAGCCAGTTCTCAATATTTTTAACAGGCTCTCCATTGATGGTTTTAAAATTATTTAATTTCCAGCATGGAATCCATTCTGTTAGGCCTTTTCTAACATATTGGCTGTCAGTTATTATTCTAATTTTTTCGATATTCTTTAATAACTCAATGGCTTTTATAACTGCTATAAGTTCAGCTTGGCTACTACCTGTTTCCTGAACTTTTTCAGTGTATAGTTTATAATTTCCTTCTAAATCCTCTATTATAAAAGCAAAAGCACCACGCTTTTTATTTTCAAAATAGCAGGCATCAGTAAATATTTTATAAATTTTTTCTTCGCATTTATCTTCACCTATAACATAACTATGATTATTATTATTTCGCTTATCTAAAACTACTATTTTACTTCTATCTTTAAAAGCTGCCACATCTTTATTAGATCTTAAAACAAGTTTGACATTAAAACCTACATAATAAGTATCTATACGTTTATTATGCAGCATTTTTCTAAGCTGATATTCGTTGGCCTTAAGACAATCAGTTAAATTACTATTATGAATAAAATTCAGCTCTTTTTTAAAAGGGTTAAATTCTATCAAAGTATCTTCTATATCATTACTTATCTTGATTTTATAATTATTATTTTCAACATCTATTATTTCCATTTTAAATAGCAGCATTTTCATAGAGATTACTCCTTAGAATATATTAATAATTAAACTAATATTCAAAATACTTCACTATGAAAAATTATATCATACTTAACGAATCTTGCACTAGATATTAAAATTATTTATTATGCATAAAATAAAAGTCTTTTTTTATGAAATGGTCTTTTTCTTCTACTTTGAATTTTAGCTTTAATACAATTCTCAAAAAATCTGGTTGAGTGATACCTACTGATCTAAGATTAATTAAAATAGCAAGCTCCAGGCGTATCTCTTACTACGAAGGCTGAACCCATAGCAGGAATTTTCAGTTCTTGCTATGGGTTTTTAACGTGTACTACACAAAAGATAGAACAGCTACTAAGATAGAAAATCAATTCCCTTCTTCACTTAAAATGCCTTTCAACCAGGTATAAGCCATAGAAACCCATTTAGCACAAGCAGAATTAAGGTGCTCCTTTTCGCTTGCACATACCTCGTCACAAAGTGATGCTCCATGTACTCCGTCTCTAAAAATATGCATTTCACATGATACACCTGCCTTAACCAAAGCATTAGCAAAATTTAATGAATTTTGTACATGTGTCGTCTTATCATTATATGATTGCCAAATAAATGCTTGTACAGTGTTCGAAGAGACATATTCAACAGGACTAACATTTTTCAGCTGTTCAATGTTAGGATTCTCACTCCCACAAAGACATTTCATACAGTATTTCACTTGAATATCCATACTATCTTGAGAAAAGATTACAGGATTCTTTGCCATTACTGACATATCTAAAAGAGGATATCCAAGAATCATACCCTTTGGCTTCAAATATGAAGATGGCACTTGGAAATGGTCACTTAAAAATTTTTCATGCCAACGTGCTCCAAAACAAGCACATAAATGAGAACCTGCTGAAAAACCGAGCAAAACAATTTGTTCTGGATCTACTTGCCATTCTTCTTCATGCTGACGTATAATTAACATGGCTTTTGCTAAATCAAACATTTGCTGCGGAAAGTATCCATATTGATTTACTTTTGGCAGGTTTTCTTCAAAATTACTAGGTTTTTCTTTAAAAAAGGTTGTATATCGTAAGACAAATGTATGATATCCCATGGAAGCGAATCTTACTGCTACTGATTCTCCCTCTTTTCTAGCAGTAAGAAGATACCCACCGCCAGGACATATAATAATTGCAGGACGTTTAGACTTCTGATATGTTCTTGGTTGTTTATCTAAAACGTAAGTATATAAAATTGCATTAGGATCATTAGGATTTACATTATATTTTTCAGTTATCATTTTATTATTCCTCCATATAATTTAGAATTTAGATGCAACATTGCAGCTTTATACTAAAGTAAGAAATTTAGAAAGTGTTTATGAGCACTTTCTAAATTGTATACACTATAAGTTGTTTTAAATAATCATTAATAAATCTTCGCCAGTAATAACAGAATCTTCACACATTATTTTTATTCGATTATAAATTGTAGTATTAGTAATTAATATTGGGGTAACAGTTTCATATCCTGCTTTTTCAATGGCTTCTTTATCAAATTCAATTAATAAATCACCTTTGTGAACTAAATCACCAGCATGCACATGCTGATTAAAATATTTACCTTGCAGTTTTACAGTATCTATTCCAATATGAATTAGATATTCTACTCCATGTTCATCTATTAGACCAAGGGCATGTTTAGTTTCAAAAACAGCTACTACCGTTCCATCAATTGGGGAATATATCCTACCTTCATCTGGTATAACTGCAACTCCTTTGCCAATGTACTGAAAAGAAGCATCAGAGAGGTCTTCTAGTTTAACTACTTTTCCATTTATAGGGCTTGGAAGGTAAATTGCTTTTTTCAATGTATAATCTGTTGATTGTTCTGCATTCTTAACTTCGATATTCTTTTTTTTACTGCTATTTTCTTTAAATGAAATAGTAGTAAGTATAAAAGTAACAATGATAGATATAATACAACAAATTACAGCATTTACAAGATTCATAGGTTCTTTAGGATTTAGGAAAAGAGGAAGACCTATTAAACCAATTGCACCAAAGCCATATATTTTTAACCCCATTATTCCAGCATACAGACCTGCACATCCTCCGCCAATTAAAGCAGAAATAAAAGGTTTTTTATATTTCATATTAATACCATACATAGCAGGTTCCGTGATTCCACAGAATGAAGTAAGACCGGCAGAAATACTAATCTGTTTTACACTAATATCTTTGGTTTTTATTGCTACAGCAAGTGCTGCAGCACCCTGAGCCACGTTTGCACAAAGTATAGCGGGAACTATAATGTTATCATATCCATTAGTAGCTAAATTAGCCAATACTAAAGGTAATAAACCATAGTGCATTCCTGTCATTGTTATTATAGGTGCCGTAAATCCCATGAGGGCAATTAGAAGCCATCCCAAATGTGCACTCAAGAAATCTACACCAATTTTCAAATAATCACCGAAAAATCCGCCTAAAGGTCCTATTATAATTAATGTAGCAGGAGCAGCAATCAAAAGTGTAATTAGTGGTTTTAAGAAAGAAGACATTACTTTAGGTGATATTTTTTCAGCAAACTTTTCTAAATAGCTTAAAAACCATACAGCAATCAATATAGGAATAACTGAGAAAGAATAAGTTGTTAACCTTACAGGAAGGCCAAAGAAATAGAGTGCCTGGTTTGCATTAACCAATGCAGTGAAATTTGGGTGTAGTAATACAGCAGCAATAGACATCGCAATACTTACATTGCATTTGAGTTTACTAGCCATGGTATATGCAAGCATTATAGGAAGAAAGTAAAATACACTATCAGAGATCATATTCAGTAAATAATAATTTTGACCCTTGGTGGATACAACCCCAAATGTCGTTAAAATGGCTAATACTGCCTTAATCATACCTGCTCCAGTTATAGCAGGCAGTATTGGTGTAAATGCACCTGCAATTGTATCCATTAGCTTAGAGACAGTAGTAACTTTCTCTTTTGATGCCTCGTTTGAATCATTATTTTCAGATGGATTACAAATTTCTGTAATTGACTTATAGAGATTTGCAACTTCACTGCCAATAATAACTTGAACCTGATTTCCATTTACATTGAGTCCCATAACACCTTCAGCATCTGCAATTTTATTGCGATCTACTTTTGAAAGATCATAGACATTAATGCGTAGTCGTGTAGAACAATGCACAATTGTTTTTACATTATTTTCCCCACCTACAGATTCTAGAATAGTTTTAGAAATGTTTTTCCAGTTCATAAATATACCTCCATTTTCCTTATTTATTTGAATATGAAGGTTTAGCCAGCCTATCCTGTTACTATCCTTAAAATATTAACGTAGTAAATTATGATAGTTTATTTACAATGTTTACTATATGTATCATAAGATACATTTTTTCATATTTACTTATTTTAAAATTAAATCGTTCAAATATATATTGTTCGATTTTTTCAATGCACGGAATATACTCAGTATATTGTTCACAAAGTAGTTTTGAAAAATGGTCATTAAATACTCCTTCAATTTGATTTTCGCTTCCATTAAGAAGTCTTTGAGAAAAGAACTTTAAATGTGTTACAAAACGATTATATAAAAGTGAATCTTTGTCAATTTGAATATGAAAATAATATTGAACTATATTCGTTATATCTCGTATTATTTTAGTCAAATCATATACACTTGGAATATCATTTTCAAGTTGAGAAGTTACAAAATGAAAGGTAATAAATCCAGCTTCATCTTCTGGCAGTTTAACATTGAATTCTTTATATATAATATCAAGCGCCGTCATTCCTATCGCATATTCTTTAGTATATAGTCGTTTAATATCCCATAGTAGTCTATTTTTTAAAGTAATACCACTCATAAAACGCTCAATAGCTGAATAAATATGATCTGTTAAGGAGACATAAATGCTATCACTCAATTTTCTTCCTAATTGTTTTTTTGCATAATCAATTATTTCTGAAGTAACACGCATATATTTTACAGGAATACTTGCTATAAGTTCCTGAAATTGTTTTGAAATATCTGCATTAATTATTGTAAATACTTTATTAATTCTAGTTTCATCAATTTCATCACCTGATTTTTTTTGAAAAGCTAATCCTTTTCCCATAACGATTATTTCGTTATCGTTTTCATCCATTACAACAACAACATTATTATTCAAAATCTTCTTTATAATCATAACAGTATTCCCCCTTAAACAAAAAACCTGTCACAAACATAATAAAACATTATGTTGTAAACAGGTTTAGCATGTCCTCTTAACATTTGCTATCCAAGATATTACAATGTAATTTTAATAAAAATTCATTCATTTGTCAATATTAGTGGCAGAAATTTATTTTAGTTTTTATGAATCAGATGCTAGATATAGAAACAAGCAAAATCTTGCAGATTCTAAAGAAGTAGCAAAAGCCATCAGTGATATAATTTTGAAAAGGCGGCTTAATTCCCGTTATAAAGTTGCCGTTCCATTTACATATAGTATGATTACACATTTTCCTGATTCTCTAAAGGAATACTTTTTGAAAAAGCGCTAGGTGGATGGGTATAAATTATCACTTTTCAACAATAAACGTGGAGCATCGTGTTGATTGCTGAAAAGTGCATAAATAAGTTCGGGTTTCTCTGGAAATTTATAGAAATATAAGTAAACATAAACTTTCAGTTTCTGTTATGACCTCCGAGGTGATGGCAATAACTGGAAGTTGTTGTTTGTTACTAACACATATGGAGATATTGATGAAGGGTTCTATTATAGTGTTGTATCAATGTTTTATTCAGTAGTTAATGCAATTAATGAGCAAGAAGACAGCAAAATTTATAAAGACTTGTAAGATAGACTAAGTGCTGTAGTTGGTGATTCTGATGGTATAGGTTGGGGTGGGGGTTGACCGCAGGGATATAGATAGGTTATTAGAAAGTAAGTTAAAAAAATTAATTAAAAGGATTAAATTATATACGGATATTTACAAATGAAAGATTTTTATTTAATATTGCAAAAAATATATATAATACTAATATTTAAATTTAACTATAAACATTAAAGTAGTATGGATTTCATCTGAAAATGTGAAAAAAGAAGGCCGTAGAGAATTTGAAATGGGGTCTTCAATATTAGTAGTTAATTTATTATTTATAAAATTATGAAATGTTTAATGAATAAAAATTCATAATAAAGAAAGTTAATATTCCATATTATCTTTAATTATGATAAAATAGTTACAAATTATAGTTACGAATTAATGATGTTTTATTCATAAAACAATTAATATAGGGGGTTAGAAGTTAGTGTTGGATAATACTATGACCAATGAGACAAGTGCTAAATTAGATGAATTGCTTAATATAGCAGAAAAAAATAATTATATTCAACAAGATTACTATACTAAATATAACGTTAAAAGAGGATTGAGGAATGAAAATGGTGCTGGAGTACTTGTAGGTCTAACTCAAGTTGGGGAAGTGCACGGATATATTGTAGATGAAGGAGAAAAAATTCCTAGCGAAGGAAGATTGAATTATAGAGGCATTAATATTAAAGATATCACCAATGGATTTTTATCTGAGAACCGTTTTGGCTTCGAAGAAGTAATTTTTCTTTTATTATTTGGAAAGTTACCAAATAAAGAGCAAATTCAAGACTTTAATAAATTGCTTGGATCTATGCGATCCCTACCCTTTGGTTTTACAGAGGATATGATATTAAAAGCTCCGAGTAAGGACATAATGAATAAGCTTCAGAGAAGTATTCTAGTGTCATACTCCTATGATAATAATCCAGATGATTTAAGTGTTGAAAATGTATTAAGACAAAGTATAGAATTAATTGCTAGATTTCCTGCTTTCATAGCATATGGGTACCAAGCTAAGATACGTTACTATGATGGAAAGAGTTTGTTTTTACATTCCCCAGATCCACTATTAAGTACAGCTGAAAATATACTGCATATGATAAGATCAGATAATCAATATACTCATACAGAGGCTCAAGTTCTTGATCTTTGCATGGTACTTCATGCTGAACATGGTGGTGGAAATAATTCAGCTTTTGCAACCCATGTTGTATCATCTACAGGAACGGATACTTATTCTGCTATTGCTACCGCTGTTGGATCTTTAAAAGGACCTAAACATGGTGGAGCAAATATAAAAGTTATGCAAATGATGGATTACATTAAAGATAACATTAGTGATTGGAACGATGAGGCTGAAATAGAAGCTATTTTAAGAAAAATACTTCAAAAAGAAGCTTTTGATAATACCGGATTGATATATGGAATTGGACATGCAGTTTATACAATTTCTGATCCAAGAGCAGAAATTCTTAGAGAAAAAGCTAAAGAACTGGCTATAGAGAAAAATAGATTAGATGAATATAAATTATATAGAAATATTGAACAGATATCAATTAAGTTATTTGCAAATCATGAAAAAAATCCAAGACCTATATCAGCAAATGTAGATTTCTATTCAGGATTTGTTTATGATATGTTAAATATACCAAGAGAAATGTACACTCCTCTTTTTGCTGCTGCTAGAGTTACCGGATGGTGTGCTCATAGAATAGAACAACTTGTAAGTGAACCAAGAATAATTAGACCAGCATACAAGAGCGTTAGTAAAAAAGAGGAATATGAGCCTCTTGATACAAGAACAGATAACAATAGGCAAGTATAAAGTGAAACTTGAATCAGATTGGGTCAAAGCCCCAATCTGATTCTTAGTTGAACGAATCCAGGGACGTAGCCGCTCTTTACTCCTACTTTGAAGAAGATGGGAGTATTAGAGCGGGTAGTCATCGGATAAATTTTTAGAAAATTGTCTAGAAACAGCCTTAAGGCTGTTTCTTTAATTATGTTTTAACATGTACTACACAAATAAACAAAACCACGGTAATTTTATACCGTGGCATATATCCGTTGGAATAATAGGATGGTTTTGTTATTACCTAAGTTTTAAAAGTCTATTTTTTAATTGTTCTTCAATATTTTGTAATTCCGCTTCTGCCTCTTTGCGCTTTTGACGTCCTTCTGTTTGTATACGAAGTACTTCATCAAGAGTTGAAATTAATGATTCATTTGTCATGCGAAGAGTATCTATATCAACAATTCCACGTTCAGACTCTTTAGCTGTTTCTATAGTTGACATTTTAAGTGTTTCTGCATTCTTACGTAGAAGTTCATTTGTCATATTTGTTACTTCATTTTGAACTTTAGCTGCATTACTAGAATGAGCAATTCCAAGAGCCAGTACAATTTGACTTTTCCAAAGTGGAATAGTATTCACAATGGTAGACTGTATTTTTTCAGACATTAAAGAATCATTATTTTGAACTAAACGAATTTGAGGAGCCATTTGAAGAGAAATCATTCTAGTTAACTCCAAATCATGAATTTTTTTCTCAAAGCGGTTACAAAGGGATACAAAATCATTTGTTGCCTGTGCGTCTTCAGGAAGTCCACTAGCTTTTGCTCTTTCTACTAAGATAGGAAGCTCTTCTTTTTCTAATTTTAAAAGCTTCTTTTTCCCAGCTAAAATATACATGGAAAGCTCTTTAAAGTATACCTTATTTATTTCATACATTTTATCAAGCATAGCAATATCTTTTAAAAGTTGTATCTGATGCTTTTCAAGGGTACTACAAATTTTGTTTATATTTCCTTCAACTTTATCATACTTTGCTTTCATATGAGTAAGTTTTTGTGTAGTTTTCTTAAAAAGGCCTAAAAAACCTTTTTTCTCATCTGCAGTATCAAAACTCTTTAGCTCACCTATTACATTAGAGAGCATTTCACCTATTTCCCCCAATTCCTTAGTCTTTACATTATTTAAAGCAGTTTCAGAAAAATCTGCAATTTTCTTTTGAGCACCTACTCCATATTGTAGAATTGAATTTGAATTAGTTATGTTAATCTTATCTACAAATTCATCCACCATTTTCTTTTCTTCTTCTGTTAAATAACTATCATCAAGAATTTCTGGTTGTTTATTTTCTTCTTTTACTTTAGCAGCAGGAACCTCATCTTGAAAAGGCTCAAATGTTAAGCTTGGTATGACATCAGTATTTTCATTAAATTCATTATTCACTTTCAATTCCCCCTTTGTTTGTTTTAATATTACTTTTTAAAATCATTCTTAGTCAATCCTTCTTGCGTAAACAGTGTTTCAAGCACAGAAATATCTGTAGAAATATCTAAAGCTATTTCTGCAAATAAATTATCTAATAGCTTCTCAAAAGCAGTATTTATCATATCTATGGTCTTTTCAATTTCATTTTTTGCATTCTTTATATTATCACCTTGAACTGTTTGGTCATTTAGCTCTTTATATGCATTAACTAACTTTAAAGTCATTGGAAGATAGTTGTTGGTAAATTTGTTAACCTCTGGAAGTTTTTTAGGATTATTCTCTACATAATTAAATATTTGACTTACAATACTTTCAAGTCTAGATAACTTTGTTGAGATTTCTTCTCTATGGATAGCATCATTTACACTTTTTATCTGGACAATATAGTTCTTTCCCAGTTCAAGTGCATATCTTAATTCTTTTTTTTCTGGATCATTTGTTTCTTCATTTAATTCCTTTTCTCTTTTTGATTCAGCTTCATTACGATACTTAAGAGCCTCTTGTGTATTCAAATAATTCTCATAAACTTCATCATTTAACATGAAGTAGGTCTTTTTATCATCAATATGTGCTTGTGGAAACATGCCTAAATCAATCATTTTCATTAAATCTTTCACAACAAATTTGTTCTTCTTTCTAATAGCAACAGCTAATTCTTCTATGGAACAATAGTTATGATTATCAAGGGCAATTACATACTGTTTAAAACGCTTTACTCTTTTTCTTAAATTTACACCTCTTAAAGCCAAAGCTATGCTTGATAGAAAAAAAGAAAACAAAAGTCCCAAAGTAATGAAACTAGTTGTTGAAAATACACTAAAAAAAGAAGTAAATATTGAGTATATAATTAACAGAGTGCCTAATGTTCCACTACCCACAAATCCCAATATCATATAAAGTATTCCTGATATGCTTCCAACTGGTTTTTTAGAAATATACATTTGTACTTGATTTTTATCTTTTTGGGTTATATTCGTAACATTTCTATATTTATAGTGTCTTTTATTTTTCATTTTTTCATTAAAATGTTGTGATTTATTCTTTAAATTTGTTTTTACTTCATTTAAAGTGCTCTTAGTTTTATCATCAATATCCTCTTTTAATCTATCAAAATCTATAGTATCGAATGCGTTTTTTAATATATCTCTAATGTGGTCTTCTAAATCAGAAAAATCCTTTTTACTCATGCTATGCCTCCAAATTATTTTCTTATGACTCACTATAATCTTATATAATTGTAATAATATTTTGGCTATATTATATATTATTATTGTATAAATTACAATTTGCAACAACTTTATTAGTAAGTGCTCTTTTATCTCACATAAAGGTATCTGGTTTCCTAAGATTTTCTAATAATACTTTAACTTATTTTGTAAAAATTTGAGAAGAAAACAATAATTATGGAGGTAAGAAAGAAAAGTAAGATGATTGATGGGTGTAATGAATTGAAATAATCATAGAAGATACTTCAAAAGCCATAGATTTATCGTATAATAAAGATAATATAACTTTAGAAGATTATGATGAAATGTCATCTGCTATGGAAAATATAAATTCTTACTTTCTGAATATGTACGGGAAATATACAGATTTTGATGAGGAGGTTAAAGAAATGGTAAAGAGCTTTTACGATCCTAAGGTTGAGGAAAGAGGAATACAAAAAGGAAAAATAAAGGAAAAAATAGAGACAGCAACAGAAATGATTAAAGACGGAGAGCCTATAGAAAAAATCAAAAAGTATACAAAGTTAGATGAAAATATGATTTTAGAATTGATAAAACAAATAGGAAGCGAAAAAATACAGTAATGATAAATTAAATCTGACACAGATAATTAAGGGTGTCAGATTTTTTGTATAACCAATTTCAAAATATAATTAATAAAAAATTGTTTATGTTAGTTGTTTGTTGGACTATAATATAATAAAAGCATTATTTATTTGGAGGAAATTCTATGGAAAAACTAAAAGAACAAAATAGTTTGTATGAGCAGTTTTTAAAATATTCATATAAAGATTTAAAAGAATTATTTAAAAAAGCTAAAACAAAAGAGGAACAAGATTTTTATATCACTCTATCTGATATAGTGCTGCAAAAGGAGCAAGAAAAGGTAATAGGTAAAGATTGATGGCCACTTATACTATATTTGCAGGTGTAAATGGTGCGGGTAAAACATCAATATATAAGTCTATTTATTATGAAGAAAACAAAAGTGAAGAAAGAATAAATACAGATGAAATGGTAGCAAGAATAGGTTCGTGGAGAGATAACAATCTTCAAATTAAATGTGCAAGAGAAGCTGTAAAACTTATAAGTTACTATATCAAAAACAATGTATCCTTTAATCAGGAAACTACTCTTTCGGGTAAAAGTATTACTAGAAATATAGAAAAAGCAAAACAGAAAGGTTTTTACGTTGTAATGAATTATATTGGCGTCGATACCCCTGATATTGCTAAAGAAAGAGTTAGAATTAGAGTTTTAAAAGGTGGACATGGAATTCCAGAAGAAGCTATAGAAAGAAGATATTATGAATCATTAGATAACTTAAAGAATGTATTAGATATATGTAATGAAATAAATATATATGATAATACTAATAAATTTAAACATGTAGCTTATATGCGTGATGGAATAGTTATATGGAAAAGAGATAAAATTCCTAAATGGAGTAGTTATATTCTAAAATAGATTGTTAATAAACCCCATGCTTAAAAAGTGTGGGGTTTAATGTTTTTCAATATTTATGCAGTAGTATACAAGAGATAACTATTATTTATAAAGCAAGTCTAGGAGTCAAGACATCTTTTTGGCTGTTTTTTTCAAAGGACAAGAACAGCTGTCAAGGCTAAAAATCTAGTAGAGTGAAAGTCTTCTATCACAATAGGGGGCTTATTTAAAGAATAAATCTGTAAATGCTTATTAGAATTTAGTTAACAAATAACTAATTATATCAACTAAACCTAAAATAAACTAAGATAATAATAAATATCTTTCACAGATTATGATGAAATGACATCTGCAATGGAAAATATAAATTCTTACTTTCTAAGTATGTACGGGAAATATACAGATTTTGATGAGGAGGTTAAGGAAATGGTTAAGAGCTTTTATGATCCTAAGGTTATGGGTGGCGGTTCTATGTCTTTTGGGAAAAGTAATGCAAAGGTATATATTGAGAAAAAGACGGGTGTTACTTTTAATGATGTAGCTGGACAGGAAGAGGCAAAGGAATCACTCAGTGAAATAGTAGATTTTCTTCATAAACCATCAAAATACACTGAGATTGGGGCAAAACTGCCTAAGGGAGCACTGTTAGTGGGACCACCTGGTACAGGTAAGACATTGCTTGCTAAGGCAGTAGCAGGAGAAGCAAATGTACCCTTCTTTTCTTTATCGGGTTCAGATTTTGTAGAGATGTTTGTAGGGGTTGGTGCTTCCAGAGTTAGAGATTTATTTCAACAAGCTGAGAAAAATGCTCCTTGTATCGTGTTCATCGACGAAATCGACGCAATAGGAAAAAGTCGTGATAGTCAGTTTGGTGGAAATGACGAGCGTGAACAAACATTAAATCAGCTTTTAGCCGAAATGGATGGATTTGATTCTTCAAAAGGTGTTGTAATACTTGCGGCAACTAATAGACCAGAGATACTAGACAAAGCTCTTTTAAGACCCGGAAGGTTTGATAGAAGAGTTATTGTGGATAAACCTGATCTTAAAGGCAGAGAAGAGATACTTAAGGTTCACGGAAAGAATGTTAAGCTCGATAGTAGGGTGAAATTAGAAGAAATAGCATTAGCTACTGCAGGTGCTGTGGGAGCGGATCTTGCTAATATGGTAAACGAAGCAGCTTTAAGAGCTGTAAGAATGGGCAGAGATGTGGTTAGACAAGATGACTTATTTGAAGCTGTGGAGACTGTTATAGCAGGTAAGGAAAAGAAAGACAGGATTATGACAGAGGAAGAAAAGAGTTTAGTTGCTTTTCATGAGGTAGGCCACGCACTTGCGGCTGCACTACAAAAGCAAACACAGCCAGTGCATAAGATTACCATCATTCCTAGAACAATGGGAGCACTAGGTTATACAATGCAGATGCCGGAGAAAGAAAAGTTTCTTATTTCTAAGGATGAACTAATAGAGCAAATAATAGTTCTTTTAGCTGGCAGAGCAGCCGAAGAGATTATCTTTAATAAAGTAACTACAGGGGCTTCAAATGATATTGAAAGAGCTACAGAGCTTGCAAGAAGGATGGTAACTATATATGGCATGTCAGATAAATTTGGCATGATGGGGTTGGAATCCGTACAGAATAGATATCTAGATGGAAGACCAGTTCAGACTTGTTCTACTGAAACCTCCACGGAAGTTGATAGAGAAGTTCTTCAAATTATAAACAGTTGCTATGAAAAGGCAGTAAATCTTTTAAAAGCTAATATGGAAGCACTTTGCAAGATTTCATCTCATCTTCTTTAAAGGAATTAATATCTATTAATACCAATTTTAAATTTTGTGATGAAGATATGTCTTTTATTAATTTCAATCTATTTTGAAGCTTCGTAAGTGAGTCAGTAAAATACTGATTTTTTATTTCATCTATTTTTTCTTCTTGTAAGAATTTATTCTCATCAATAGAAATAAATGCATTTTCTTCTTCTGAAAGAGTAAGAACAGTCATTGTTTGAGATAAAAATCTGTTTCTTTCATGAACTCTTCCAAATTCACCACAGGTAAAAAATCCACTTACTGTAGTACTATTGATAAGCTTTTAAGAGAAAATATGTATTTATTGCTGTCACTACAGATATTTAGACTAAGGAAAAACAGGAGAGATTTCCATTGGACGGATATTGTGATGGAAAGATTATCGGAGGTGTTTGGTATTTATTTAGAAACTACTAAAAATCAAATGCATGGAATAAAAAGGGTAAAAAAGGATTTGGTATATTTTTTAAATGATCATGAACATAATAGAAAGATATTCATATAATGAATTGATGTGATATTTAATGAGAGGATATTATATTTATATAAATTATGAAATAACAGATTTTGTACCTTTCCAGTATCCTGTAATATGCTCAGTGATAAATTAAATTCAATATTTATAAAAGGTGGGTGAGTTCTTATAGAGTATTTTAAAAAAGCTAATAACTACTATAATGAACAAAACTATAAAAGGGCTATTGTAATTTATAATAAGGCAATAAAGAATAGAGATAATGAAATAGCTTCTATTCATAATATTGCATTATGTTATATTAAACAAAAACAATTTGAGAAGGCTATTCCATTGCTAAAAATTACTGTATTAAAAAATCCCACAGGAAATTATTTTTTTAATTTGGCTTATGGATATTTAATGGTAAAAAACTTTAAAAAAGCCCTTATATATTTTAATACAGCTTGGTCTCTTTCTCCAGAAAATAAAAACTGTGAAGTAATGATTAATTATATATTGGGAATATACAGAAAAGGTAAGAGTATAGATAAGTTTGTGTGAGTTCACAAACTTATCTACACTCTTTATCTTTTAGTAGGAAATTAAAAAAATTCGCTTATAAAGATAGCCTACTAGGACTTGAAAATAAACGGTCTGTGAGTTTCTACAAGATACTTCAAGGGATAAAGTGGAATGTGATTTTTGGTATAATATATTTAAAAAAGCATTAATTTAAGATGGGGAATAAATGTGGAGTATATATTTAAAAGTAAAATTTGCGGAGAAAAGTGAAAGTTTTATTTCGCATTGTTAGCATGGCCTCTGTATCTGTTCTTAATGCCTGTGACATATAAATATATTGGATACTTTTCGATTATAATAATGATATTTCCTGGGGTTTATTTGTCTACTTGGTTAGGTTTTCTAATGCATGAATGTTGGCATAAATATGTACCAGAAATAAATAATAAAGTTTTTTACAGAATTTTTTCATGGTGCTTGTTAAATGATCCTCAAGTATATAATCTTGTTCATGGTATTCATCACTCTAAAGTTAACAGTTGGGAGGATATTGAGTTCCATCCTCTAGGAAAAATCAAGAATAGTCTTCTTAGGCGTATATATAATCTAATGTAAATTATTTTCGAAATTGCATTTGTTTCATTTGTAGTTAATAGAGTACTATCACATCATAAGGATTTTAAAGACAAATACAGTCGTAGAAGTCACATATTATCCATAATTATTTCTATAATAATTTATGTAGGATTAACAGTAGCATGTCATTATGCTTTTAATATTAGTTATCCAACCATTGTGATACTTTATATTGTGAATTTGTGGCTAGCTTCCTTCGTGCTGCATCATTCTCAACTAATTGAACATGGTAATTTGATTGTGGAAGGAAACTATAAAGAAAGAAATATAAAAACTAGGAACCTGAGCAACAAAGGTATTCTTGAGAAAATATTTATTTTTTTAACTCACGGAGATTCTAGAGAACACGTATTACATCATACACTTCCAGGTGTTTATACAAGACCTTTCCCTGGAAAAGTTCCAATGCCCACTGAAAGTGTATATATTAATTTAAAAGATTATATGGTGTCTTTTAGAAACCACAGTGCCACAGTGGCAAGCTCCTTTGGAAAATTCCTCGATCTATTGGATCTATAGCAACAAATAGAAGTTGCTACTTACTATGGGCAAACTATGTCAGGCGTGTCACTATATGAATCGTTGAGTATATAGAAGCATAATAATGTATTGTTAGTATGGTGTATGATAAACACGTATATTATTATTTTTTTATATCTGTGTACATGATAAGATATCACTTGTCGCTTCGAGAGGCGGCAAACACAATATAATATCGCGGGGTGGAGCAGTTGGTAGCTCGTCGGGCTCATAACCCGAAGGTCGTAGGTTCGAGTCCTGCCCCCGCAACCAAAAAGTATTACAGCACTTAGGTTGCATAATACTATATGAAAGCTGTCAAATACACTATTTACGAATATATAATGTAGTAGATAGCTTGGTAATAAGTTACTAATTGACATAATGAAGTAGGCATGATAAGATATGATTCCTGTCGCAAAGCAGTGGCAACTTAGAACAGTTAAGCTGGTAGTAAATTACTAGTTGACGAACTAAGACAAGCATGTTAAGATGTAAATTCCATCGCACAACAGCGATGAAGTAGTTAGTTAACTGGCAATAAATTACTAGTTGACGAGCTAAAGTAAACATGATAACATGTAAATCCGGTCGCAATCAGCGACAAAGTAAGCAGTGA
>NZ_JABAIW010000040.1:0-48289 GCF_014231265.1 Clostridium sp. DJ247
TCCTTTTCTTATTTGTGTGGTTAAATAAATTTGAAATAAAGTTAAATATTCAAGAGATATTAGAGTACAAATCTACAACTATAGGGGAACTATTAAATTATATTTTAGGTTTCCTGTTAATAGGTTTCTTAGATAAAGAAGCTATAGGTACTATATCTAAGATACTAGAAATTTTCTTAGTTATATATTTTTACTCTGTATTATTTGATTTAAAAAATATATGTAAATTTAAGAAGATAGGAACAAGCACATCCTTATTTATTATATTGAATGCAATATCAACTAATGCAATTATTGATACTTTTTTGAGTGTTATTGACTCTAAATTTATAAAGTTGACACCAGTAATTAGTATTAATACTACTAACAATGCTAACATTATATTGGCTTTAGTTTTAGCAATTTTTATAACTCCTGTTTTTGAAGAAATTTTATTTCGAGGATTAATACTTAATGAACTAAGAAATCATTTTAATCTTAGTATAAGTATTTTAACACAAGCAGTAATTTTTGGATTATTTCATTTAAATCGGGTACAGGCTATATATACGTTCATAGCAGGAATAGTATTAGCATTAATATATATTTGGACTGACTCCATATATAGTACTATAATATGTCATTTTATATATAATCTTACGGGGATTCTAATATTCCCAGCTATACGCATATATTTTAATCCAAATCCTATTTTATGGGTTAGCTTATGGTGTGCAATATTTATAGGTTCGTTAGTAACTTTATATATGTTGTATAAGAAAAATATAACTGATATACAACTATAGATTTATATTTAAGTCGTAATCTCTTGAAATACGACTTTAGAAGTGTTCGGCTTTCTGTGTCTACAATATTATACTAACACCAATTATGCTGGACAGACAGTAACGCACCTGCATATTGACTTAATTCTAAGGTATGAGGGAGATGTAGAAAGTCCTAGAGGAGAAGTTGGAAACTTAAAGAAAAGTAATGCAATTCATTATTATGAGTGCATTACTTTTCCTACTACCGAAGATTTATACCTTTTTAACAAATTCAGATTTTAATTTCATAGCTCCAAAACCATCAATTTTACAATCAATATTATGATCTCCATCAACTAGGCGTATGTTTTTTACTTTTGTACCTATTTTTATAACCGATGAACTTCCCTTTACTTTAAGGTCTTTAATTACTGTTACAGAATCACCATCGCTTAAAATATTTCCATTTGCATCTTTGATAACATTCTTGTCTTCGTCGCTATTTTCGGCTTCTGATTTCAAAGTCCACTCATGACCACATTCTGGACAAACAAAAAGACCTCTATCTTCATAAGTATATTCTGAATTACATTTTGGACAATTTGGCAAATCAAACATAATTTCATTTCCTCCATTAGATATTTTTAATGCTAGCATATAAGAATTATATTAACTTCCTTATTCACGACTTCGTAACAAAGCAATTACGAACTTGAAATTTACAAAAAACATGTATAGAGTTCCTTACATTCCTATATATACTATCATAGTCTTCTCATATTTACAAACCTTCTTCCATAATTCACGAAATTTCCAACATGACTAAAATGATCTATTTTAATCCCTTCATATTGGTCATATGAAGGAAAGTCCCTGCCGTTTATACGCTTGAAGAACCGCATTTTATTTACAAACATGTTAGATTGCTTCATAAAAAATAAACCCTTTGTATATACCTATACGTATAAAACTTGTGTGGATACTGCAGCGAACAAGGAAGCTGCACGAATTAAAGTAGAAAATGCAAAAGCCCATATATTATTGATTGCAGGTGAAAAAGACAACATTTGGAACGCCTACGATGGCTGTGTTAAAATAATAGATACTTTGGCAAAATATAATTACAAATATAACTACAAGCTTTTGGGTTATGAAAATGCAGGGCACCCCTTTCCTTTGCCATATATCTTACCAGTAAGTTTAACAGCCAGTATGAGGTTAGCACCAAGACTTGTTTTTGCTACTGGTGGTACATTAGAAGGAAATGCACATATACAAAAGGATTCATGGGATAAAGCCATTGAATTTTTTAAAAAGGAATAAGCAAGTGACATAGACGTTAATAAATATGGAATTTTATAAAGCTGCTAAATGTGATTTAGTAGCTTTTTAGAGTTTATATATTATATGGTATAATAAAAAATAACATTTAAGGAATAAATTTTACAGTGGTAAAGGTATGATTCTATTATATGTTTTTTCAATTATCAATTTTTTATAAGTAGAAGTGTAAATAAATTTATGTATAAAATGCTGCATGGACAAACACCCCACGTTATAAATGGTTGAATGGATTTATTTAAAGACAGAAGTGAACTTGAAAGGATTTACACGATGAGAAGAGAAGAACTAAAAGAAAAAGTTGCACATGGAAATGTCAATTTTCCTTTAGCATGTTATGAATGGAATTCTAATAAACAGTTTTCTGTTAGAGTGCATTGGCATGATGAAACAGAATTGGTGTTTTTTCAAAAAGGAAGATTTATGGTAGATATTAATATGAAAAAATATAAAATTGACGCTCCTGCATTTATGTTTATTACTTCTGGAGATATTCATTCTATTATCGGCGAAGAAGGGTGCAGGGAAAGTGCTATAGTTTTTGATTTGAAGATGCTTAGCTTTGAGTATTTTGATGGAATACAATATCAGATTATCAGACCGTTGATTGAAAAAGAGATACTGTTTCCTCAATTTATTTTTTTACAAGATGATATTTTTACAGAAACAGAAAAAATATATATGGAAATAATAAGAGAGTCAAAATGCGAAGAATTAAGTTCATGTATTCGAGTGAAATCATATATTTATCAGCTAATTGCCATTTTATATGAAAATAAAAAATTTCATTATTCGGAGGTAATTAAGGAAGAGAATACACATAAGATAGCAAATGTTAAGAAGGTTCTTACTTACATCCATGATAACTATAGCAAAAAAATATCTGCCAATGATATGGCGAAACTGTTGGGAATGAACCCACAATACTTCTGTCGGTATTTTAAAAAGTTGACAGGAAAAACACCCACTGAGTATATAAATGAAATTCGCATTGAAAAGGCTTCCGAGTTTTTATCACAGACAGAAAGGAAAATTATCGATATTGCTATGTCTTGTGGATATGAGAACATGGGCTATTTTATTAAACGTTTTGATAAGCAAAAGCATATGACTCCGTCAGAATATAGAAGTAAAACAAAAAGGTCAAAATAGAGTAATGTTTTGTCAAAATTGAAGAAGAAATCTTCCTTCTGTGTATATATAATGTAAATAGGTATTGGAAAGGGGGCTTTTTTATGAAAAAGCAGTGGTGGCATAATAAAATAGCATATCAGATTTACCCAAAAAGTTTTAGGGACACAAATGGAGATGGTATTGGGGATATTAGAGGAATCATTGAGAAATTGGATTATTTGAAGGAATTGGGGATTGATATTATTTGGATTTGTCCTATATACAAATCTCCTTTTATAGATCAGGGATACGATATATCAGATTATTATAGTATTGCACCAGAGTTTGGAACTATGGATGAATTTGATGAACTTCTGGAAGAAGCAAAAAAAAGAAATATGTATATTGTGATGGATTTAGTTATTAATCATTGCTCTGACCAACATGAATGGTTTCAGAAGGCACTAGCTGAACCTGATGGTGAGTATGCAGATTATTTCTATTTTGTAAAAGGTAGAAATGGAAATCCACCAAGTAACTACCGTTCCTACTTTGGAGGAAGTGTATGGGAACCAGTAAAGGGTACAGACAAATATTATTTGCACATGTTTGCCAAGGAGCAGCCGGATTTGAACTGGAATAATCCTAAAGTGAAAGAAGAGCTATTTAAGATGATTAACTGGTGGCTTAAAAAAGGTGTAGCAGGTTTTCGTATTGATGCTATTATTAATATCAAAAAAGATTTAGAATTTCCAAGTTATCCGTCAGATAGTGATGATGGACTTGTAAGAGTAACAAAAATGGTGGAAGAAGTAAATGGTGTAGGGGAAATGCTTCAGGAAATGAAGCATCAGACTTTTGACAAGTTTGAAGCATTTACAGTAGCAGAAGTCTTTGATATGAAGGAAGATGAGTTAACTGGATTTATTGGTGAAGGTGGTCATTTTTCTACAATGTTTGATTTTTCTGCAAATATTCTGACAAATGGTAAGAATGGCTGGTATGATGCTAAACCATTAGACTTTGACGCATGGAGAAATGTTACGTTTGAGTCACAGCTGCGATGTCAAGGAATAGGATTCTTGGCTAATATTATTGAAAATCATGATGAACCAAGAGGTGCTTGTACTTATCTTCCAGAATATGCACAGAACGAAGCTGGGATAAAAATGCTTGCAACAACAAGTATTCTGTTGAGAGGAATCCCTTTTATTTATCAGGGACAGGAAATTGGTATGAAAAACTGCAGAATGGAAAGTATTGATGAGTATGATGATATTAGTACAAAGGATCAGTACAAAAAAGCTATAGAGGCAGGTCTTACAAATGAGGAAGCATTGGAAGTATGTTATGCACATAGTAGGGATAATGCAAGAACTCCAATGCAGTGGAGTTGGAAAGACAATGCAGGATTTACGGAAGGAAAGCCATGGCTTAAGGTCAATCCAAATTATTCTTATATCAATGTGGAAGCTCAAATAGAGGATGAAGGCTCTGTATTGAGATATTACCAGAAACTTATTGCTTTAAGAAAATCAGAACAATATGGAGAAATTTTCACTTATGGAGATTTTATTCCTGCATATTTAGATCATGAAAAAATATATGCGTATTATAGGCAGTTAAGTAACCGAAAAATATTGGTAGCAACCAATTTTGGAGAGAAAGAAATGACGCTGGAAATGGAGCATGACAAAAATCAGGTGTTATTAGCTAATATGGATGTTCATTCACCTATAGGAAGAAAACTTGTGTTGAAACCATGCCAGGTAGCAGTTGTATACGTTGGGGAATAAGTTCATACAATACTATGCAAGATTAAGAAAATTATAAATGGCAGTAGTATATGTTGGGGAATAAGGAAAAGAAGAATATTTTCAGAAAAGGGGAAACTAAGAATGAACCAAAAAGAAAGAATGCTGGCAGGATTGCCATACAAAGCTTGGTTAGATGGACTTAGTGAAGAAAGAGTAGAAAATAAGCTGAAAATATATGATTATAATTTACTCCGTCCAGATGAAGGGGAGAAAATGGTTGCAATGATTAAAGATATATTTGGAAAAACAGGTGATAACATTTTTGTAGAGCAACCATTTCACTGTGATTATGGTAAAAACATTGAAGTTGGAAATAACTTTTTCGCAAATTATAATTGTACAATATTAGATGTGGGTAAGGTAATAATTGGCGAAAATGTTCAGTTTGCTCCTAATGTATCAATTTATACAGCAGGGCATCCAATTCATCCTCAATCAAGAAATTCAGGTTATGAGTATGGTCTTGGAGTAACAATTGGCGATAATGTATGGATAGGTGGAAGTGTTATAATAAATCCCGATATTAAGATAGGAAACAATGTTGTAATAGGTTCTGGAAGCGTTGTAACAAAAGATATACCGGATAATGTTGTTGCAGTGGGAAATCCATGCAGGGTGATACGAAAAATAACAGATGATGATAGAAAATACTATTTTAAGGATAGAGAATTTGATGTTGAAGATTATTAGTAGCAATTAAGTATTCTACCCAACAGCTGGGTTTATGAAGAATATTTTGCTAATTTGTGAGCTATCTTTTCCAAGCATCATTTTTAATAGCAAAATTTTATGTAAGAAATATGTAAACTATTAAAAGCTAAATGTAGTTTAATAAAAGAAAGGTAATGCCATTCACTATTATGAGGGTATTACCTTTCTCATGTTATGTTCCTTACCATATTAATACGTGTAATTTTATTAATATCACACATAAAAGTAATTTGAGAATAATGGTTGCATATAATTTAAATATGTAGATGACTATACAAATTTTTCATTAAAATAATGATTCAGCAATCGCTGTATATAAAAAACTAGGATTTGTGATTGCACGGGAACAAAAAGCGGATATAGACTCCGGACTTTACATTGATGATTATATTATGGAAAAAACAGTTTAACTGATTTAAAGTGTTTACACATTTAATATAAAAGATAACAATGAAGAAAATTATTCAGTATTTATATATAGTGATGATAAACAGGTAAGAACAACAAGCCTTAATGCGCAGGATAACTGGGACTTTGTTTGGGCAGGGGCCTCAGAAGGGGATAAATTATGTAAAGGTCATTACAAAATAGCAATATCAAAACTAGGAGAAGATACATTAAATAGCAAGACCTTTAGAAGAAAAAAAGGCCATAAGTGATTTTCTTATGGCCTTAAAAATTAATAGTAAGTTGAAATAGACATATAAGAGAATTAGGTCTATCTTTTATTTTTATTCTTATTTTTTACATACTTCATAGCTTGTTTCATTTCTCCCATATTACCGAACATTCTTTTGATTTTTTCCTTTTCCAACTGGCGAGAGTTCAGCCCTTCATAGCTAATTTCTTTTTGAAGTTTCTTATAATTTTCAAAGCGATCTTTTGACAGCTCGCCAGCTTCAATGGCACTTCGTACTGCACAGCCCGGCTCTATGGAGTGGGAGCAATCTCTGTATTTGCATTTTGCTGATAGATCCTCAATATCTTCAAAGGATTTTGACAAATTACCGGAATCAAGCTGCAATTCACGCATGCCAGGTGTATCTATGACGATTCCGCCGCCAGGCAGAAGCAGAAGCTGGCGATGTGTTGTAGTATGACGTCCCTTATCGTCCTGACGGATTTTCTTTGTGGCAAGAATATCTCGCCCCATCAGGCGATTAATCAACGTGGATTTACCAACACCAGACGAGCCGATAAATGCAATTGTTTTACCTTCGGTAATATAGGAAAGAACATCTTTATATCCGGTTTCCTCCATACTGGAACAGATAACTACGTCAGTGCCCACGCTTACTGTGGAAATCTCGGCAAGGCGAAGGTCTAAATCATTACATAAATCAGATTTTGTGAGGATGATTACTGGAGTGGCCATGCTATCCCATGCAATTGATAAATATCGTTCTAGTCGGCGCAAATTGAAATCAGAATTTAGAGACATACAGATAAAAACTATATCTATATTTGCCGCTACAATCTGTATAGTATTGGATGTTCCAGCGGCCTTTCTTTCAAACATGCTTTTACGACGTAACACGTGATGAATAACTGCGTTTCCTGCACTGTCATCTGTTCTGTCTACCATGACCCAATCGCCCACCACAGGAAAATCAGTTCTATCACTGGCAGTGTAGGCCAGCTTACCCGAAACCACAGCGTGCATTTCTCCACTTTCACCAATCACTTTATATAAATCGCGATGTTGTTCGGAAACTCTTGCTAAAAACATTCCGTCATATAAAGTAGCTTCCTGCTCAAAGCGAGGAATTAATCCATAGTTTTTTAAGTTTGTATAATTCATAGTGTCCTCCAAAATTTTATTTTCTCATATCTCTTGGAGGGCTAAAAGTTTAAAATATTACTTCTCCCTCCTCTTTAAATACAATGGTGGCATTTATACTGTACAGCATTATTCATTTCTCCTTTCCTGTTAGATAATACTTAGTAAACTGTAGTACCATCAATTACAGATTTAATTATTCTTGCAATAACTCGTGATTTCTTTGCTTTTAGAAATGTAATCTGAGTTTTTAGCTAATATATTATATGTTATACCATAAAATTACAAAAACATAAAGTCTTTTCATTAAGTTTTTTGCATTAGAATAGACATGCCTGCAGGGTAAAGAGTTATCAGTACATACCTAAAGAATATTTAAAGGGCGCATCTTTGTGTGAAAAGGGTATAATAAATTAGCAGAAGCAGACACTAAAAAGGGTTGTGTTGAAATAGAAAGTATATAACTAAAAATATCATAGAATACCTATAACTTTTGTTTTATTTAAAGGAAAAAACTAGGATACAAAAAGATAGAAGAAGGAGAGGAGATACCATGCCAGAAATAAAAGAAATGATAAAAACAGGATGGAACTTAGACAATAGTTATGCTCGTCTGCCGGAATCATTTTTTACCAGCCTCAATCCAACCCCTGTACCCTCGCCGAAGTTGATTATTCTCAATGATCCGTTGGCAACATCTTTAGGGTTGAACGTTCAGGTGCTGCAAAGCAATGATGGCGTAGCGGTGCTTGCTGGCAATCAGACTCCAGAAGGTGCTTTCCCTCTTGCTCAAGCTTATGCAGGGCATCAATTCGGGCATTTTACCATGTTAGGTGACGGTCGGGCTCTGTTGCTCGGTGAACAGATTACGCCCCAAGGTGAACGATTTGATATTCAACTCAAGGGTTCAGGTAGAACGCAATACTCCCGTGGAGGCGATGGCCGAGCGGCACTTGGACCGATGCTGCGTGAATACATCATCAGCGAAGCAATGCATGGACTTGGTATTCCGACTACCCGCAGCTTAGCGGTAGTTACAACTGGTGAGTCAATAATTCGCGAAACTGAACAGCCTGGTGCAATTCTTACCCGTGTGGCTGCCAGTCATCTGCGTGTGGGAACCTTTCAATATGCTTCAAAATGGGGCACTGTTGAGGAGCTTCGAGCTATGGCTGATTATACATTGGAAAGACATTTTCCAGAGGTTTACTCTGGTGAGAACCGCTATCTTTTCCTGCTGAAGGAAGTAATCAAGCGTCAGGCCGTGTTGATTGCTAAATGGCAGCTGGTTGGCTTTATTCACGGAGTCATGAACACCGACAATATGACCATTAGTGGAGAAACCATTGATTATGGTCCTTGCGCCTTCATGGATACCTATGACCCGGCAACGGTATTCAGTTCCATTGACATTCATGGTCGCTATGCCTATGGCAATCAGCCCTATATTGCGGTGTGGAATCTGTCCAGATTTGCTGAAACCCTATTGCCGTTGCTGCATGACAATGAGGATCAGGCTGTCAAATTGGCCCAGGATGCGGTTTCAGATTTTGGTGAGTTGTATCACAGTAACTGGATGGCGGGAATGAGAGCAAAACTGGGAATCTTTAACGAAGAGTCGCAGGATGAATCCCTTGTTGAAGGTCTCCTCAGCATGATGCAGAAGCAGGGTGCGGACTATACCAATACTTTCCGTGCGTTAACTTTTGATAAATGGTCGGATATGGGGATGTTTGATACTACGGAATTTGCTCAGTGGCGTGAGTTGTGGCAGGCTAGATTAGACAGACAGCAGGAAACAAAAGACTCCTCACATCAGTTGATGCAAAGCAGCAATCCAGCACTAATCCCTCGAAATCATCGGGTAGAAGAGGCATTAGAAGCTGCGGTAAAACATGGAGACTACAGCGTGATGGAGAGATTTCTTAATGTTCTTTCACGCCCCTATGCACACTCTCCTGAACAGGCTGAATACTCAACACTGCCTGCGAAATCAGAGTGTCCTTACCGAACCTTTTGCGGTACTTGATATAGAAGCATTAGGAAAATATTAGACCGGATAACTGATGTCAAGTGAAAATTAAAAATAACTGTTAGTATGAAAAAGGGCATAATTAATAGCCCTTTTTCTATTCCCTGTATTATTTTTTCATACCTGTGTAAATAAGAATTGCGTCTCTTAAAAAGGCTGCAGTACCCGATTGTTTTTCATCATAATAGGCTGTAAATCTTTCATCATCAACATACATTTGAGCTAAACCAGCATGGGCTTCCTTATTATATTGCCCCCAACAACATGTTATCCATTGCTTGTGCAGTTCAGCTGCCTTTTGAGCTAAAGCACTAGCTGGATCACCAGTTTTAAAAGCTTCAGCTAGTGTTAGTTTTACCTGATTTTCAAGATTTATCATAGAATTATATTCTTCTGGTGTCATATTCATTAGTTTTGAATTTGATTTTTCAACGGAGTCCGTGCCATATTTTTCTCGAATCTCTTTACCATACTTCTTCTCGTTATCATTTATGATTTTTTGTTTAAAACCTTCAAATTTTTCTTCATCACTCATTTTAGCTCTCCCTTCTGTTAAGGCTATAGTTTTATCTACATTAGCTATTAACAAATCTAATTGTTTTCTTTTTTCAAGGAGTTTTTCACGATGTTCTTTAAGCGCAGTTACTCTATCAAAGGAAGGTGAAGCTAATATATCCTTTATAAGATCTAAACTTACACCTAATTCTCTGTAAAACAGTATTTGCTGCAGTCTATCAACTTCTACTTGACCGTAAATCCGATACCCTGAGGAATTAATTCTTGCCGGCTTAAGAATTCCTATTTCATCATAGTACCTAAGTGTTCTGGTGCTAATACCCGCTAGACTACTTAACTTTTGCACTGTATATTCCATCCCTTCACCTCCTTACAAGATTACTTTACACCTTTACGCAACGTTAAAGTCAATATTTTTTATAACTTTATAAATGATATCATCTTTTTAGCACACAAAAGGAAATATATTATTATAATTTTCATTTACAGTTAACAGCATTTAAAGAATAAGAAGGGAAGGAAAGTAAGAGTTATTGGAGAATCTAAATGAAGAAGATTATTTATATACAGGAAGGTATTTAATTATGATAATACGAAAAATGATAATTGAAGATATTCCAGAATTAGCAATGCTATATATGCAATTTTGGAATGAAAATTCATGCATTGAAAAAATGCAAAAACAATTTAGAAAAATGCAACATAGTGATACTCATATTTTGCTTAGTGCAGTAGAAGAAAGTCGGTTAATAGGCTCAGTCATGGGCATTGTGTGTGAAGAACTCTATGGGGACTGTAGACCTTTTTTAGTAATTGAAAATATGATAGTAGATAAAAATTGCAGGAAAAAGGGAATTGGTAAAGCACTATTTTTAGAAGTTGAGAGAATTGCAAATGAAAGAAATTGTACACAAATTATTTTAGTTACTGAAACTGACAGATTAGATGCTTGTAGTTTTTATGAGTCGGTAGGTTTCAAGCCAACGGCAAACAAGGGTTATAAGAAAAAGTTGTAGGTTTATTTGCCAAATGAGCATAATGTGTGATTGAGTTAATTCGCTTTCTTCTTATCAGGTGTATGTATCTAAGTTTTACGATAGTTACGTTCAGATAAATTTACATGGAGTAAGTCGGGATAAGTCTGGAGGTAAATTATACTGGAAAAAATCATGTAAGAAGGCAAGATAGACAAATAAATGATAAAAAAGAAAAAAAGCATGGTATGGAAGTAGTTTAAAATTATTTAGAAAATAGACCTTCTGTTGTTAAAGAAAGGTAATGCCATTCACTATTATGAGGGCATTACCTTTCCCACTACCAAAGCCTAATAAACTTCAGTAGATCTGTAAAGAATATAACAATCTACCTTGCACTACTATAGATAGCTTATTACCATGCTATAATCTTTCGACTATAACAAAGCAGGTCACAACCTATAATAATGGGCCCTTCGACTATATAAAATATCTACCCAGCTTTATGCAACCTCTCGGCTGAATAAAACCGAAAATCAATACTTTATATAATCTTTGTTCGACCTTATAGAATCAGTTGGAACCTTATTATAATCAATATAATATCGACTATAATAAAGCTTTTCCTCACCCTATAAAATCTTCCCTCTGACAATATATGAGCCAAGTATATGACCCATATATTGTCTTTGGCCGGCCTATATACACCCCTTTTTAGGAGCATATATAAGTCTTGACTCAACTGTTATGTTCCTTACGATATTAATATGTGCAGTTTTATTAATATCATACATAAAAGTAATTGGAAATTTTTTATATTAAATATTTTTATTTGTGCTCATACTTTGCATCAAAGGGATTATCAAAAACCTTACTAGTTATAATAGGATTATCTGTTATAGCTTCAAATTGACCATTATAGTTATAAACCTCTCCAACTCCATAAAAATGGATTCTAGGATCACTTTTGATTAGGTCATACACATAATCTGATATTTCATCGTCACTAATTTCTTTTAGGTTTGAGGTTACTTTCTTTCTTATGTCATTTACTATGGAATCTTCAATTACTGCATAATTGTTTAATAGGGCATTTTCTATAAAATCATCTACATATCTATTTAGTTCTTTTTTTGCATCATTAGTTAACATATTTTTTCCTCCAGGTTATAGAATAGCTAAAGATATTTTCCCTTATTCTTTAGGTTTTATTCTACAGAAGCACTAGTATTACAGTAGTTGTATTCAGCAAATTCAATGTATATTTAAGTAGTGTTTACAGATTTATAATTGTTCTATACTTTTTGTTGTATATGATTTCAATATATAGATAATTATACAAATTTTCCGCTTTATATGGTAAAATGTAGAGAAAAGCTGGTTTAACAATGAAAATTTAGAAGTTAATAATTCTAGTAGGCAATATAACATATTGCTAGATAGTATGAAGGAGTCCAAGAAGCTTCTTTATGTGGGAATGACTAGGGATAGGGATGTTTTAAAGGTTACTTATAGTGTTAAAAATAGTATCGTCGAAGATTTGATAAAGGCTAAGATAAAGATATCGGCAGATTAGGTAGTTTACCTAACTTAGAGATATTAAGGATATCTGGAAGTAAAATCAGAAGTATTCCTTCAAGTATGTTCAATTTACATAAGCTGAAAGAGTTGATTATAGATAACACCTCTATATCAGTTATACCTAAAGAGATAGGTAAGCTCAAAAATTTATCAGTATTGGAATTGAGTAACAATAAAATAGTGGATTTACCTGAAGAAATCTGTAATTTAAATAATCTATGGGTGCTATTTGTGCCATTTAATGAAATACGAAGACTTCCTAATAATATAGGAGCACTAGCTAACTTGTGGTACTTTGGCATTCACAATAATAAAATTAATCATCTACCAGAGAGTATTACCAATTTAACGGACTTAAAGTATATATCATTATTTATTAACGAGTTTGATGATATAGGGTTTGAAATTACTAAATTAAAGAGTATAGAATCTATAAAAATTGATGCAGTAATATAAATGTTCGGGGAGTAATTATATGAGAATAGATAAAAAATCCTTAAAAGATATTCAAAGACTTGTGGGAAATATAACAGAAAAAAATCTAAATTATGTAGATTATTACATAGCCAAGCATTTAGGAATGTTCATACCAAGTGTTGGATTTTGCGAATATGCTATTACACCACAACACACCCATCCAGCTTATTCTTTTGTATTGTTCTTTTCTGAGGAGCAAAGTATAGTACCGTTAACAATAGATGTATTACCTAATCATTATTTAGTCACAGCAATATCACCAGATATTAATCATGAAGAAAAGGAAACAGATACGTTTACCCGTTATATTGCTATTTTTATATCTAGTGAATTCTATGAAGATCATTACAATATATATAGTAATAAAAGTCCTGACAGCTACTTTTGGAAGCAGTTTTTAGTTACCCAAGATATTATGATTTATATAAAGAAATTCATGAGTGAATATGAGAATAAACAGCCAGGTTATGAGAGTATACTTGAGAGTCTTTCAACCATTATTACTCATCAATTGATAAGGGGTGTTCTTGAAATAGGTGCTTCATCAGATTTGTTTATGGAAAAATTTGAGGTAGAGAAAGCAATAGAGTATATGCATCAGAACTTTGGTGAAAAATTGACAGTGGGGAGTTTGGCAAAGCTTGTAAATATGTCCGAATCTCATTTTATTCGTACATTTAAGCAGGAAACTCAGTTAACTCCAATTGAGTTTTTAATTAAGCTGCGAATTGATAAAGCCAAGAAGTTGCTGAGAGGCAGAACAAAAACCATTACAGAAATAGCTCTACAATGTGGATTTAATAGCACATCTCATTTTTCTTCTTGTTTTGTAAAACAACTTGGAAGTACTCCAACAGATTATCAAAATTTATATTCAAAATAAGGGGCAGAATTATGAAATATCTTGAGAATATTTTGAAAGATATTTACTTCTGTTTTTTGTATATTTTAAGTATATAAAAGATAAGATTAGGGGGAATGGTGATGATAAGAGAAGAAATTTTCGAATTAATGAGAAAAAATCCTGTCTTCTTTTTGGCCACAGTAGAGGAGGATCAGCCAAGAGTTAGAGGAATGTTACTCTATAAAGCTGATGACAATGGAATTGTATTCCATACAGGGATAATGAAGGATGTGTATGGTCAAGTAGTAAAAAATCCAAAGGTTGAGCTATGTTTTAATGGGAATGGTACTCAAGTACGTGTAAGTGGTGAATTAGAGATAGTAGATGATAATAATCTTAAAGATGAGATTTCGGAACATCCAACCCGTAAATTTTTAAAACCATGGAAAGAAAGTGGAGAGTTAAAAGATTTCTATGAAACTTTTGTGGTATTTAGGTTGAAAAATGGTATAGCTACCACATGGACTATAGAAAAGAACTTTGAACCTAAGGAATTAATTCAACTTTAGAGATTACAAAATCTAGGGAAAACTTTTATAGTTTTTTTCATTTAAATGCATATAAATGATAAGTGTTACGAGGAATGTTAACAAAAAGTACAGTATAAAATTTACTGTACTCTTTTTGTTGTATATGATTTCGATATGTAGATGATTATACAAATTTTACATTTTATATGGTAAAATGTAAAGAAAAGTTGGTTTGATAATCATAATTTAGCAGTAGTAAAACTGACTATATAAGGAGTGGTAGAATGAACAAGCAAGACTTAATAAAAATGGCATCGTACTTTGTTGAGAATTCAGAAGATAACTACATAACAAGAGAAAGCGCCATTTCTGAAAATGTTGTAGGAATGAAGATTTTTGAGGAGCCAATTTTTGCATTTGGTTCAGCAGATGATGAGTATTTTACATTATTGAAAGAACCATTAGCAATAGGCAAACACTTCTTGCTTCCGAAAGAATGGTTGCCGCAATCCAAAACTGTTATCTCCTTTTTTTTACCCTTTAGCCAATCAGTTAGGAATGGAAATAAAAAGGACATGTCATGGCCTTCAGAAGAATGGCTACATGGACGTATTGAAGGCCAAGCTTTTCTAAATAAGCTCTGTATATATTTAAAGTCACAATTAGTAAATGAAGGATATAATAGTATTGTTCCGTCTTTAGATGAACGGTTCTGGTCCAAAGCTAAATTTAATAAAGATTCTGCTCATCCTGAAGCATCATTTACAAGTACCTGGTCTGAAAGACATGTAGCTTTTGTGTGTGGACTTGGAACCTTTGGGCTTTCTAAAGGGCTAATAACTCCAAAAGGAATAGCTGGAAGATTTGGTAGCATTGTTACAGAATTAGATTTATGTCCTGACAAAAGAAAATACGAAAATATCTATGAATATTGCTCAATGTGTGGTGCATGTGCAAGAAATTGTCCAGCCAATGCCATATCTATAGAAGATGGGAAAAATCACATTATGTGTTCTGAATTTTTGGACAAAACAGCTGAAAAACACAAGCCTAGATACGGTTGTGGAAAGTGTCAGATAAATGTACCTTGTGAATATAGAATTCCAAAGCAATACAATAACTGATGTAGCTGATCCAGTTAAAGCAGCAAAAGGCTATGTAACAAGAGTAGGAAGAAAATTGGAGAAGTTGTATCAAACAAAGATATTTATTTATAGAAAGGAAGATATTTTATGAAGGTGATTGGAATAAATGGAAGTGCCCGTAAAAATGGGAATACAGCAATATTAATCCAAACAGTGTTTAAAGAATTGGAAAAGCAAGATATAGAGATAGAATTGATACAACTATTTGATAAAGAAATTAAAAGCTGTACGGGTTGCTTTGCTTGTAAAGGAAATAGAGAATGCATTATGAAAGATGATGCTTTCAATGAATGTTTTCATAAAATGGTTGAGGCAGATGGAGTTATCCTCGGCTCGCCAGTTTACTCAGCTGATATATCATCTAAGATGAAAGCTTTTGTTGAACGTTCAGGAGTTGTTGTTGCAACCAATCCTGAACTGCTTAAATATAAAGTAGGTGCCTCTGTTGTGGCAGTTCGCCGCGGTGGTGGAATGACTGCTGTAGATACTTTAAATCATTTTTTATTAAACAAAGAAGTTTTACTGGTAGGTTCTACTTATTGGAATATGGTTTATGGAAAAGAAGTTGGTGATGTCTTAAGGGATGAGGAAGGTATGCGAAACATGAAAAATTTAGGACAAAATATGGCATGGCTAATAAAGAAAATTAATAGTTAATATTTCTTAAATAGTACACTAAATCTTAAATTAAGTTAATGAACAATGGTAAATTATGACGAAACAAATAATATTAGAAAAAGGGAGAAAATAGATGAGGATTATTTCTGTAAGGCAAGAACCAAATTATAAAGAAATTGCTGCAAAATATATTCACAGTAAATGGGGAAACGAAACTAATTATCAATTATATGAAGATAGTATTTTTGGATGTGTAAACACCAAGGAGCCTGTTCCATATTGGTATCTGTTAGAAATTGATAACCAAATTGTCGGCTGCACAGGATTAATAGACCATGATTTTATAAACAGAATAGACTTATCGCCATGGTTATGTTCACTTTATATCGAAAAAGAGCATAGAGGAAAAGCATTGGGAAGTTTATTGATTGAGCAGGTAAAGAAAGATGCTGGATTAGAGGGTTTTGAGAGTATTTATCTTTGTACTGAGTTAAATGAGTTTTATGAAAAGTATGGTTTTAAATACATAGGAGAAGGTTTCTATCCAGATGGACAGCCATCTAAAATATATGAAGTCAAACTTGTTAAATAGTCACAGTATTTAATTAAGATAATACGTAATATTCTTAAACTGTGTAGAAAGAGTAATTTTATACGTCAGAAGATTTAAATAATAGGGGACATGTGGTGTGTATAACTATTAGAGAATTTGAAGAATAAGAGTAGTCTAATTTTATATTCAGGACATACAAATTAAATTTTAGTACAATTAAGAAGCCTACGTCATCTTTAACAGAAGCCATAGGCATTTCTAATTTATCAGTTATTTATTACTCAAACCATTTAATTTTTTTCTCCAACTTTGGATCTACACGTAATATTGGTTTTGGTTTCAAATCAGAATATCCTAATGGTGTTATTGCTACAATTTCTTTATCATCAGAAATGTTTAAAATATGTCGTATAGTATTCTCATCCTTAAGAGGTCCAGTCATCCAACATGTACCAAGTCCTAAATTTGCAGCAGCAAGAATCAGATTTTCCATTGCAGCACTGGCACTTTCAAGATTAGCTTTTTGCCAATCAGAATCATCATCTTTTTTAACTAAAACAACAATAATTATAGGGGCACCGCCATAAACTGCTGCAAATTTCACAAAATCCTCACTGGAAATAATAGGGTTATCATCCAATAAATTTGACTGTCGTGTAAATTCTTCTACAACCCCCTTATAACTATTCCCAAGTTTCTGTATCCATTTGCCTGATACAACAACAAATTCCCATGGTTGGCGGTTCATTGCTGATGGTGCCCAATTAGCAGCATCTAATATCTTTAAGACATCTTCTTTATTTACTGGTTTAGATGAATATTTACGAACAGAACGTCTACTTTTTACTAAATCAAAGAATTCCATTTTAATCACTCCTAGTATTTTTATTGATTTTAACTGTACCATACCATACAATACTTATAAAGTATGCACTTTATTGTTAGATACTAAATAAAAAGTAAGTAAAGGAGTAAAATATGGATAATTCTAAAAAAGATACATTAAATAGTTGCCCATTCAACGGTTGTCCAATTGGTTATACATTATCAGTAATGGGTGGAAAATGGAAATGGGCTATATTGTCACTTATAGCTCAAGATGAAGTAATTAGATATGGAAAACTGAAGATGAACTTACCTAAAATCGCACATAAAACATTAAGCCAACAGCTGAAAGAGTTGGAGCAGAATGATATCATTAATAGAAAACAATATAATCAGATGCCGCCTAAAGTTGAATATTCACTGACTAAAAAAGGTAAAACATTGATTCCTATACTCGAGCTTATGTCTCAATGGGGAGTACAAAACAAAGTATATAAATAGATTAATTTATACTTTTTCTTAGCTTTTTTATTTTAATCAGCTAAGAACGGAACACTTGCATTATAATAGCTCTGGCAATAAGTGCCTTTAGTATAGGAACTACAGAATTTGTTATAGTTGGGCTGCTGCTTGTTGCTCGAATTTTAACGGCATTCTCTCATGGAGTATTCTTTTCAATAGGATTAAGTAAAGCTTATAACTAATGGAAGACTGTTACTAGCATTTTCTATTACTGCTCTTGGCTATGGAGGAACCTTTGTTACCTTTACTTTCCTAGATTAGCCGTTCTTTAGATAATAAGGATAAATAAATTAGAACAATTTGAAAAAGACTATTTTGATAGTTTGTGAGCTAATGGAATTCCTACAATTTACTTTACACTAAGTTAAGATATTAAAACTGAGCTTCAAATTGATTCGGTGAAATATATCCTAATGAAGAATGCAGGTGGATTAGATGTCTTAAAAAAGTGGCTTGACCATGAAAAAACACTCTTGATAGCAGATTTGATTTATCTACAATCCATGGACAATACTAGGGAGCCTACATAGATTTATATAAATCTATGTAGGCTCGCATTATTATAATTATAATCAGTTATAATGGTAAAGATACAGCACTGATAAATCCTTAAAGTTCTGCAGTTATTATATTCTCAATCTATTACTGGTTAAATTGCCTAAATATGATACTAATAAAAGTATTATGTTTGGAGAATTTGAGAAATGTCATATTACAAGATGATTTCTATAATTTATCGCTTTACTACATCAAAATTGTCTTCTATCAACAGCCAGTTTTGTGGGAAAGAAAGCCCTAATTTCCAATAGCTTACACCTCGTAAACCTAGCTCCTTTACAAGGTTAAATTTCGCTTGAATTGATCGAGCATCTTCAAACCATACTCTATGCTGTTTTCCAACCGTATCTGTATAATTGAAATAAGGGGCTTGTGCTGTATAGTCATAGCTGATTGGTACATTATTTTCTGCTGCAATTTCAATGGCACGCTGAGGGCTAACTGCTCTTGCATATTGTCCTCCAGGTACATAAGGCAGTGTCCAATCATATCCATATAAGTTCTGTCCCATCATAATTTTAGAAGCAGGCATTTCAGTTAAAGCGTATTCAATTACTTGCCTAACGGGACCTATTGGTGATACAGGCATTGGCGGGCCACCGCTGAATCCCCACTCATAAGTCATTAAGACAACAAAATCTGCAATCTCTCCATGTGCTTTATAATCGTGGGCTTCATACCAGGCACCTACTTGAGTGGCACTTGTTTTTGGTGCCAGGGCTGTGGACATCAGTAAATCTTCCGCCGATAATCTTGCTTTTGCCTTCCTTAAAAAGTTGTTATAGTTTTCTTTTAATTCAGGCGGCAAAAACTCCATATCAAAATGTATATCTCTAAAGTTATATTGTCTTGCTGTAGCAATGATGTTATTAAGCAAACGATTTTGTACTTCTGCATTTGTCAAAATGATTCTTCCGAGCTCTGCACTGAATTGTCCTGCCTCAAGATTAGTAACTACCATCATCAAGGTTGCATTATTCGCTCTGGCGATGGCTGGAAAATTATCTAATGGAGGAGCTTGTAATGTTCCATCTCTCTGAATCCGGAAGCTAAATGGTGCCAGGTATGTCAAAAATGGTGCTGCACTTCGAGCTGACTGCTCTAGTACAGGGGTAACAGTTCCACCTATAGGTTCAACATATGCATTTATTTCTGCCATTCTTCTAGGTCGTGGAGGAATATACAATCTTAATCCAATTTGCAGTGGCTGGGTAACTGAAATTCTATTGATCTGAGCAAGTGTTTGATAGCTTATTCCAAATCTCCGAGCAATGCTGTACAAACTATCTCCCGGTTGAACCCAGTAATAGCTTCCCAAGATGGGAATTACCAATGTCTGTCCCACCACTAATTGATTAGGATTTGGAACTTCATTAGCTCCCACAATTGATGAAACTGTGGAATTATATGCTTGAGCTATTCCAAATATTGACTGTCCTGGTTGAACAACGTGAATCTGCATGATATCTCCTTCTACTAATAAGATTTATCTATATAAGTATATGAGTTAGAAAGAGAAGAATGCTAATATATTATTTTCATTTATTTCTAATTTAAAAGACCGTAAATATATAGCACATCCCAAATATAAGAGACACAAAACTAATATTAAATAAGAGCATATTATACAGTAATTAGGATATAAATTTTTTAAAGAATTATGTCGTAAAAAGTGTTATAATTGTAGTTTGAATAAGAATTTAATATTTAATTATTGTAGATACAAAAGAAGGTGAAAATATGAAGGATAATAAGTATTTGCCAATTAATAGGCAAGATATGATAGATAGAGGCTGGGAACAGTTAGACTTTATTATAGTTACGGGAGATGCATATGTAGATCACCATAGTTTTGGAACTGCAATTATCTCCAGAGTGCTTGAAAATGCAGGATATAAAGTAGGAATAATAGCTCAGCCTAATTGGAAGGATGCAGAAGATTTTAAAAAACTAGGGGTACCTAGGTTAGGCTTTTTAGTAAATGCAGATAATATGGATTATATGGTAAACCATTATACGGTGAGTAAAAAATTGAGAGAAAAAGATTTTTATTCACCAGGAGCACAAATGGGATTAAGACCTGATAGAGCGACGATTGTTTATTGTAATAGAATAAGAGAAGCATTCAAAGATATTACTATTATAATTGGAGGAGTAGAAGCAAGTTTAAGAAGATTTGCCCACTATGATTATTGGAGTGATAAGGTAAGAAAATCTATATTAATTGATAGTGGAGCAGATTTATTAGTTTATGGCATGAGTGAAAGACAAATAGTGGAGATTGCAGATAACTTGAACAATGGCTTAGATATACAATATATTAGACATGTACCAGGCACATGTTATGTTTTAGATAACATAGAAGAGGTATATGACTATATCGAAATACCATCCTATAAAGATGTGTGTAGAGATAAAAATAAATATCAGAGGCTTTCAAAATACAGTATGAAGAGCAAGATTCTGTTAGAGGAAATACTATAGTACAGAAACATACAAATAAGTATGTTGTACAAAATAGACCAGAGATGCCACTTACTAGAGAAGAACTAGATAAGGTTTATTCTTTACCTTATCAAAAAAACTACCATCCTATTTATGAAAAGCTAGGTGGAATACCAGCTATAGAAGAGGTTAAATTTAGTATAGTAAGTTCAAGAGGGTGTTTTGGAAGCTGCTCTTTTTGTGCTATAACCTTCCATCAAGGAAGAATTGTACAAAGTAGAAGTGAAGAGTCAATATTAGAAGAAGCAAAAGAAATTACAAAGTTTGAAGATTTTAAAGGATATATCCATGATGTTGGAGGGCCTACAGCCAATTTTAGATATCCTGCATGTAAGAAACAACTTAAAGTTGGTGCTTGTAAAAATAAACAGTGCTTACATCCAAGTCCCTGTGAAAATTTAGATGTAGATCATATGGAATATTTAAGATTACTTGAAAAGCTAAGAGAATTACCTGATGTTAAAAAGGTTTTTGTACGTTCAGGATTAAGATATGAAATAATTTTTATCAGCATTCCAATTCTCACTATAGTTCCATGAATAATCATCTGTAGTAATAATATTAACTTTTTCTTGTTTTAATGCAAAAGAAATTGAACCGCAGCCAGCCATAACCTCTAAACATTTTCTGTCACCTATCCATTTTGCTAAAGGCTTAATCCACTGTTTACTTATTAATGGAAATCCTATTCTTTCTACAATTCCCTGTCTTAAATGGCTATTTATATCAATCATATATTCAGGATAACTGTTTGGTATAATATGGTTATCTATACCTGATAAAATTTCTTTTATTTTATTTTGTTTTTGTATATCCGTTATTTTTCTTTTATAACTTTCAGAGTAATTTAATCTAAAAAACTCATAGTAAAACTTGTCATCGAATTTTATCATATCATCGCTTCCTTTTTAATACTATTTATGTACAAATTACCTTATAGTTTTGTATTTTACAATATTGATGTATTTTTGTCAAACGGGTGGTTTTTATTGATATTATGATAAAATTTCATATTATTGCTTATCCATTATGCCTCAAAATAAGAACATTTTATGTTTGATGTTTTTTAGAAATAAGAAAAACTAAAGGTTTTACATTGTTTTTCCCACATACATACTGAAAAAACCAACATTATACATCATTTCAAAATTATTTGTCAAAAGAAAGAGAATACACATAATTATTTACAAAACCACGAAAGCTACTGCTTCAAAAAGCCATAGCTATAAAAGCGTGGCCAAGAAGCCACGCTATTTTATATTCATAATACATCTTATTTTATCCGATGACTATCCGCTCTAATACTCCCATCTTCTTCAAAGTGGGAGTAAAGAGCGGCTACGTCCCTGGATTCGTTCAACTAAAAATTAGCTTTCACTTTATCAAGTGCCTGACAGTACAGCTGTTTATATAATTCTCGAACCTAAAATACTATCTGTGTCGTACTCAATATTAAGATTCTTTCCATTCAGTGGAACAACCTTGAAATCCCAAGGCAAGATTTCTTCGGTGTGGAGTACCTTACATATATCATCCTGAATTGATTTAACCGTTTTTCTGCTAGAGAACCTTTTATATTTAACTGCAATTATATACAGAGGAAAATCCTTGGTTAAGTTCAATTTCTTCATAACAATGTAGACTTTCTTTACCTCCTTATATCTTAGGAGTTCATTTTTTATTTTCTCTAATGTTTTAGCAGATAAATCATGGAGCAAAAACTCATCGCTGATATATAAAGAAGCTCTTTCATCTGCAGCTTCTTCGTTAGTATTCATAAAATTCACTGCATAGTAATAATAATTTATTGCCTCGGTTCTATTGTTATTATAAAGATAATAATTAACCACATGGAAACAACAATTAGGAATTAGCTGTGCATCTTCTTCCATGATGGCTTTGAAAATCTCAACACCTTCCTCTTCGCCCTTTTGAAGAAGAATACGAGCTATATGAAATCTTGCTGCAACACTTTTCTTGTCCACCTTTTCTGCTTCTCTGAATACTTCAAGAGCAGAATCACTGCCATCAAGTTCTTCTATTATAAATCCTTTATCAAGCCACTGCTTACTGTCTAAGCCTTTTTCTTTTTCTATAGCTTCCATATCTTTCAGAGAGGTCTTTATACCTGTTATATATTTATAGTATTCCTCCCAGCGGTCCTTAGAAAGCTCTGCCCACTTAATGCTCATATTATGTAGTATATTATCTGCTTCACCTTTGAATAGCGTTCTTATTGTACTTTCATAATTGTCTTTGAAAATTGATATCAAATCTCCATTGAATCTTCCCTCTAGTGATGGTATAGCTGCACTTAATGACTTTGCTCTTTCAACAATAGAAGGGTGAGTACTTCCAGGCAAGGAATAATAATTTCTTATTCCTTCTAAAAAGCTTTTATATACCTCTTCAGGAATTTCAAGATTGCCTTTCATTGCTTTTTCCATCATGAAGAACATATCCTCTAAAACTTTTTCTTGCTTTTTATTTAGTTCTGTTATGTTTCTCCAGAAGTATCTGCTGAAAATGCCATCATAAAATTCCATCTTAATTAATGAATTTATAAGGGTCTGCTTACTTACAACTTTTGCAGCAATTATATCAGCTTCAAGTTCATGGTTTTTGCTTAATTGAAAGTATAGATTATTAAGCTGAATCACATATCTTTTTACCATCTTACCTATCATAGAGTTAGGCTTTCCCTTTTTCTTTAGCTTATCCAAGTATTTCTTTAAGCCTATGATTTTCCATGAAATTCGATGACAGCTTCTGCTGTGAAGTTTACTTAAGTGTCCGCACTCATGGGCTATAACACCTTTAAGCTCTCTTTCGTTCAATAGAAGTAATAGTGGTACACCTATTACTAAATATCTTTTTTTCCACTTTGCAAGATAAAATCTAGATCCCTCTTTAATGTATGCATTGTTGCTATAATCCAATGCTATTACATGTATTTTAGGACATTTGCACATGGACCTTATCTCATCAATGGTTTTATAAAGCTGAGGGAATTCCTTTCTATTTATAACGAGTCCATCAAGCTTATCATTTTTCTGAAAGAATATTGAAAACAGTATTCTTGATAAGCAATAAAACAGTATTGCCAGCGGTAATACGAATATTATCATCACTATTATAGATACCGCCATCTCGTGTCTTGATTTGAAGCTTTCATGTACGAATAGGAAGATAAGCAGTATCAAAATAAAATACAGCAATACCATTACAACTACGGATAGTGTATCTAATATACCTAAAGCTCTTTCCTTAAATTTTATGCTTTTTTCCATACTTATAAACATTCCTTTCGCTTCGCTCAAGGCACAAAACGGAGTGAAACCGTTTCTTTGAGCTTATTTTTGTTAATACACTATAATGTTGAGATTACAGGAAACTACAAAAAAACGTCCTTCGGATGGTTTGTTTGTTATGCACTTTTTTAGTTAATGCCTCCTCTAGGTGTAGTTCCAGACTTACCTGCCTGTTTGCTTATTAGGTAACTGTAACTTGGTGATTACTTGGAAATAGTGGAATATATTATTTTTTAGTATATAATATAAATAATAAAGTTGCAAACAATTTGAGGCTTATTAAAAGCTTCTGATATTTCCTTAATAGGCAGGCATTATTAGAATAGGTACTTGAAATATCCTTGGACCAGGCATATTAACTATAAAAACCTATCCATGCTGTGGTTATAAAACTTTAGGCGATGATTCAATATAAATATAAATTATTGTATTTATGAGAACGGAAGATTTTTTATTTTATAAATTAAAATGGTGCGTACTTGTTATTTTAAAGCTTAATTTTTATAATAAAAGTATAAATCATGAAAAAAACAATTAGGAGGCATATATATGGACGCAATATTAAATAGAAAGAGTATAAGAAAGTATAAGGACATAAAGGTAAGTGATGAGATTATTGAGGAATTATTAAGAGCAGCTATGGCAGCACCTTCTGCTGGAAATGAACAGCCTTGGGAATTTATAGTTTTAAGAGATAAAGAGATTATGAAGAAGATAACTGAAGTACATCCATATTCAAAAATGTTATTGAATACAGATGTAGCAATTGTAGTTTGCGGAGATGAATCAAAAGAAGTATTTAAAGGCTATTGGGTACAGGATTGTTCAGCTGCTACAGAAAATATATTAATAGCTGCTGAGGAAAAGGGTTTAGGTGCTGTATGGTTAGGGGTTTACCCAATGGAAGATAGGGTAGATGCAGTAAAAGAACTTTTAAATTTACCAGCTAGTGTAATTCCTTTATCAATAATACCTGTTGGATACCCAGATGAGCAAAAAGAAGCAGCAGATAGATTTAATAAAACAAGAATACATTATGATAGATGGTAATCCAGCCAATAGTCCGGATGTGAAGTACAGAAGCTGTTTTAGGAAATTTGCAGAGGAAACACGGGAAGATAGAAAAGGTATTTGGAATACTAAGTAATGCTAAGTTTTACGAGGAATGTTAACAAAAGGTATAGTATAAAGTTTACTGTACTTTTTTTGTTGTATATGATTTCAACATGTAGATAATTATACAAAATTTTCACTAACTTAAACTGATTTTAGGAAGAAGGCTTAGAATGAAATTAAATAATAAAAAAGATGGTGTTGTGTATGCGGTACTTTCTTATGTTATGTGGGGTGTTACTCCAATTTAAAGGAATTGAAAATCACTCATGAGTAGTTGGCTGAAGATATAATTATTGTGTAAGCATCACCGGTAGCAACCGTTATATTGCCAAATATTAAATAGGTTTTCCTAGAGATATTTTGAGTGGTTACTTTTTAAGTGACAAGTAGAGTGGTACCGCAGGGTTTTTTAGACTTTGTCTCTAATTAATTGAGACAAGGTTTTTTTACTTTATAAAATTTCTGCAAGAGGTGATGAACTTGACCATACTAATCTTTTAGGTGTGGATATAAGCAGTAGATGTGTAGAGCCACTTTTAAAGTATGGTAAAAAAGCTTATGAAGATGCTAAACTTCACAAAGTATCATATGAACTAGAACAAGTAATTCTTAACATAATAATTACTACAGGACTTGTATCAGTTTTTGTAATAAATGATTATAATAGTTGCCTTGCCCATTCAGTATATTATGGATGTACTACATTAGAAAAGATAGAAAAGAATCATTTACATGGAGAAGTAGTTTCCTATGGCGTTTTGGTTATGCTTACATGTGACAAACAATTTAAAGAACGTGACAGGGTTTATAGTTTCAATAAGAGCATTGGACTTCCAACTTGTTTAGCTGATATTAATGAAGAAGTACGTTAGAGTTAATTCTATAGTTGGACTAACTCTCGAAACAACCATGCTTACTCCGGTTGCTGCAGCATATATAGCATCAAGGCAGTTTAGTGGACTGGGTGCTTTTGGGAGAGAAGATGCAGTAGTAATCCTTCTGCTTATAGGATTTGGTGTAGTTACAGCTGTTCCGCTGCTGCTTTTCGCAAGTGGAGCAAGAAGACTCCCTATGTCAGTGCTTGGCTTCGCTCGCTGAAATGTGAACAACTGAGTTCCATTTAATAACAGGACTTGTCAAACGTAGGTGCGCACATCCTTTTCTCCTGGGCACCCACATACGAATAGTAACCATTTTCAACCTCCTCCTACTTACGAATAATTGATGATTAGTGTTATTATCATAACTGCTATATCTTTTATATAGTATGCAATATAAGTGATATCTGTTACCTATTTTTCATTAATAGGAGCTGTCTTAAAGTCTCTCTTCAAAACGTTTTCTTATTCTTCTATTTTTTTAGATGTTGATGATTTTGTATTTTTTATTACAATCACTACATTTTGCTATTTAATAATTTATATAAAGTAATTTTTGTTTTATAGATTAAAATAAAAGTCCTAGAGATTTCTAGAACTATCAAAGTCAATAACATATGCTGGACTTGTTGATGGTAACTTAAAGCGACGTAACTCTTGAAATTTGATATACGAACAATGTGCTTTGAAAATTGAATAATACGATATAAAAATAGAATTCATGAAAAATTTATACAAATTTATAGTACAAATATGAAAAAAACATTATGATCAGCATATATTATAATATGAAGTTGTATTTTAACAACTACAAATTTTATTTTATATAAAAGAGGGCCAATATGCAGAGTAATATAAATATTAATATGAATAAAAAAATACAGTACAAAAGAAAATTTTATATATCTGTACCAGTAAAGTTTTTAGTTAGTCATATTTTTTCATTGATATGGATAGTATTTTCAATTTATATCTCTATAAACTGGATTAAAGATTTTTCTAAAATAGTTTCATTGCCAGCTGCAATTATTATTATTACGGGAATAGCATATATACCAGGATATCTTAATGCTTTTTTAATTATTAGCCTAATAATGGACAGACAGCCATCATTTAAAAATTTATATCCGTTAGATGATATTACTATCCTTATTGCGGCGAGGAATGAAGCAGATAAAATTGATAATACTCTCAGCTACATTGCTAAACAAGACTATACCGGTAAATGTAAAATACTTGTTATTGATAATGGTTCAACTGATTTGACTACATCAAATGCAATAAAAGCAGCAGAAAAATTGAATCTTGATTTATCAGTAATTAGTGAGGAAAATCCAGGTAAATATAACGCATTAAATACTGGTCTTAAATACGCAACGACTGATCTTATTATTACCCTTGATGCGGATACACTTTTACATAAATCTGCTGTAAGGTATCTTATAGGGCGAATTAAAAGTGCTCCAAGTGAAGTTTGTGCAGTTGCGGGTTCTATACTTGTTCACAACAGCAGAGATAATTTGATAACAAAAATTCAGGAATGGGATTATTTTCTTGGTATTGCATCGATTAAAAGATTGCAGGGATTATACCAAGGAACACTTGTTGCCCAAGGTGCCTATAGTATTTATAAAACGAAAAATATAAAAGAAATAGGTGGATGGCCAAATGCAATTGGTGAGGATATTGTTTTAACATGGACTCTATTGAGTAAAGGCTGGAGAACATATTTTGAGCCATTAGCAGTTGCATTTACTGATGTTCCAACTACTTTATATTCTTTTTCAAGACAACGTTCCAGATGGGCACGAGGTATGATTGAAGCATTAAAAGCAATAAAGCCATGGAAGCAGCCTTACATTTACATTAAGTATCTAACAAGTATAAATTTTATAATGCCATATCTTGATTTTGCTTATACATTCTGCTGGCTTCCAGGGTTGATTTTGGCTTTGTTTGGTATTTACTGGATAGTAGGTCCTATGACATTACTAGTTCTTCCATTAACTCTTATAAGTTATACTATATTATTTATATATCAGAGATATGTATTTAGAAGTTTAAATTTGAAAGTGAGAAAAAATTTATTTGGGTTTATTCTATTTACATTATTTTATCAGATGATTATGTCCCCAGTTTCTGTATGGGGATATTTACAGGAATTCTTTAAATTAAAAAGAAAATGGAAGTAAAAAATAGTGACAATAATACCTTGTAAGGATGATAATTTACAATTGATGTAATGATAAATTATATTTGTTTTAAATTATAACGATAGTATGTAGTTAATTTTATAAATTGGGATAACATGGTATAATTGTTTTGTAAAGTATTTAAATCATACTTGTAATTTTATCTGACATTGCTGATGGTGGGATATATCTACAGAAAGTGGTGAAAGAATTAGAATATTTATACTAGACAAAATAGAAGGGTTGAAATAAATTTGTTACTTTATTATTACATGGAGGAAGAGATGAATTTAATTGATTTAAGAAGATTTAAGTTTGAAACAGAAAAAATAATTTCATTTAATGATAGTGAAATTATTTTTGGAAATACGGAACGAGAAGAAGATATATATATATATGGAAGATTGGGAACTAGAATATCTTTTTGACGAAGGAATTAAAAAAGAAGACTTCTATAGAGATGGTTATAGGGAGAGCATAAATATTATTTCTTTAGATAGATTTGTTGAATCCGTGAAAAATGGATGTAAAGTAATTCCTTTCAATGAAATTTATAAAACAGAACTTACTGCTTGGACAAGGTATTTTGGCATGGATGATGAAAATATTTATTATAGGGTAAAGAACTTTGAAAGCAAAGTTCAAGATATATATTCAATCCATAAAAAAACTTTGAAAAAATGGTTAGTAAAGTCTATAAAAATAAATGTCGATAATGACTCTTATAACTACTATAGTATATGGCATAATATAAAAAATAGGAATATATATGAAAGGAAAATTCTTGACGGTAATAAAAAAATAGTTAAAGAAATTTACAATAACAATATTAGTCTTATATTAGACGATAAAAATGAAGAACTTGATGAGATAATTGGTGACTATATTGTAACAAGTTTTTGGACAGAAGATGATAACGGAGATAATTACAAGACTTTTGTTAAAATAAGAAATATTAAAAATGGGACTACAGATATCTATGAAGGGACTTGTATAATAATTAAAGATAATGTAGTTTTATTTAATTAGTTATGTGTGACTAGGTCATACCACGGAATTTGCTCAGTGGCGTGAGCTGTGGCAGGCTAGATTAAGTAGACAGCAGGAAACAAAAGACTCCTCCCATCAGTTAATGCAAAGCAGCAATCCTGCGTTAATCCCTCGAAATCATCGGATAGAAGAGGCACTAGAAGCTGCGGTGAAACATGGAGACTACAGCGTGATGGAGAAACTGCTTGATGTTCTTTCATGTGTTATCAATGGTAAATTTCTTTTGTTGAAAATTTTGAGGAAAAAAGCATAGTATGGAAGTAATTTTAAATCATTTAGAAAATAGACCTTCTGTTGTTAAAGAAAGGTAATGCCATTCACTATTATGAGGGCATTACCTTTCCCACTACCAAAGCCTAATAAACTTCAGTAGATCTGTAAAGAATATAACAATCTACCTTGCACTACTATAGATAGCTTATTACCATGCTATAATCTTTCGACTATAACAAAGCAGGTCACAACCTATAATAATGGTTTGTTGGACTATATAAAATGTCTACCCAGCTTTATGCAACCTCTCGGCTGCATAAAACCGAAAATCAATACTTTATATAATCTTAGTTCAACCTTATAGAATCAGTTGGAACCTTATTATAATCAATATAATATCGACTATAATAAAGCTTTTCCTCACCCTATAAAATCTTCCCTCTGACAATATATGAGCCAAATGTATGACCCATATATTATCTTTGGCCGGCCTATATACACCCCTTTTTAGGAGCATATATAAGTCTTGACTCAACTGTTATGTTCCTTACAATATTAATATGTGCAGTTTTATTGATATCATACATAAAAGTAGCTAGGAATTTTTTATCATTCTGCTATCTCTAATTGTTAATAGAACAGAGCTATTCTCAAGAAAAAATTTTATAATTGTTATGAAAAAGCATTAACTTAAACGAAGAACCTGGGAATAATATTTATTTAGATAAAAAATGTATATGGTAATTCCCTAAAAATTACTATACAATCTTTATATAGGCAATAAATTTGGTGGTGAATACATATGGAGCATATTGTTAACAAATCTAGAGACTTTATAGAAGATATGAATAGAAAATATAAAATAAAATTTGCATATGTTTTTGGTTCACAGGCAACGGGTAAAGCAGCTGAAAATAGTGATGTAGATATAGCAATATATTTTGAAGAAGAATATCCACCTATGGAAGACGCTTTTATAAGAGGAGATATTATAGAAGAAGGGAAAGTCTTTTTCAAAAGGGATGTGGATATAGTTTCTTTAAACAATGCTTCATTATTATTAAAATATGAAGTAATTCATGATGGAATAGTAATTAAAGATAATGATTATAGAGCGGATTTTGAATCTTTATCTTTAAGGGAGTACTTTGATTTTAAGTATTATTCAGATATTTATGATAACGCTATAATTGAAAAAATAAAAAAAGGAGAATATTTTGGAGGATAAAGTTTATGGTTAAACGAGACGTAATAATCTCAAGAGTAAATAAATTAAATGAATATATAAACATACTTAAATCTATAAAAAAGTATGATAAAGAAACATACATTAGTGATCCTCTTTTATATGGATCGTCTGAAAGGTTTCTTCACTTAAGCATTGAATGTGTCCTTGATATCGGAAATCATGTTATAGCAGATATAAGATATAGAAAGCCAGAGAATAATAAGGATATATTTTTAGTTTTATATGAAAATAAAATAATTGATGAAAAACTAAAAAATAATTTATGTAATATGGCTAGTTTCAGGAATATTTTAGTTCATGATTATATGAAATTAGATAGAGGATTAGTTTATGAAATAATAAATAACAACTTAAAGGATATAGAAGAATTTGTAAATGTAATAATAGAATATATTTAGGTTGTATTTGAAAAATATAATCTATAAAGAAGAGTTAAATTCATAGGCATAAACTGTCCAGAGAGTATAATGAAGCAAGAGCATTATGGGAAGGAAGCATCTATCTGACTATACTAAAAAAATCTGATTGGTAAGATAGTTTATCCTATAGCTAACCACCGCTAAGACATCTGCTTCCATAAGCGGCGGCTAAGCGGTGCTAAGCTCCTGGATTCTTTCAACTAAACTTCAGATGAGGTTTATATCAATACTTTTACTTGTGCTCATACTTTGCATCAAAGGGATTATCAAAAACCTTACTGGTTATAATAGGGTTATCTGTTATAGCTTCAAATTGGCCATTATAGGTATAAACCTCTCCAACTCCATAAAAATGGATTCTAGGATCACTTTTGATTAGGTCATACACATAATCTGATATTTCATCGTCACTAATTTCTTTTAGGTTTGAGGTTAGTTTCTTTACTTATGTCATTTACTATGGAATCTTCAATTACTGCATAATTGTTTGATAAGGCATTTACTATAAAATCATCTACATATCTATTTAGTTCTTTTTTTGTATCATTAGTTAACATATTTTTCCCTCCAGGTTATAGAATAGCTAAAGATATTTTTCCTTATTCTTTAGGTTTTATTCTACAGAAGCACCAGTATTACAGTAGTTGTATTCAGCAAATTGAATGTATATTTAAGTAGTGTTTACAGATTTATAATTGTTCTATACTTTTTGATGTATATGATTTCAATATATAGATAATTATACAAATTTTCTGCTTTATATGGTAAAATGTAAAGAAAAGTTAGTTTGATAATCATAATTTAGCAGTGGTAAAACTGACTATATAAGGAGGGGGAGAATGAACAAGCAAGACTTAATAAAAATGGCATCGCACTTTGTTGAGAACTCTGAAGATAACTACATAACAAGGGAGAGTGCCATTTCTGAAAATGTTGCAGGAATGAAGATTTTTGATGAGCCAATTTTTGCATTTGGTTCAGCAGATGATGAGTATTTTACATTATTGAAAGAACCATCAGCAATAGGCAAACACTTCTTGCTTCCAAAAGAATGGTTGCCACAATCCAAAACTGTTATCTCCTTTTTTTTACCCTTTAGCCAATCAGTTAAAAATGGAAATAAAAAGGACATGTCATGGCCTTCAGAAGAATGGCTACATGGACGTATTGAAGGTCAATCTTTTCTAAATAAGCTCTGTATGTATTTAAAGTCCCAATTAGTAAATGAAGGATATAATAGTATTGTTCCGTCTTTAGATGAAAGATTCTGGTCCAAAGCTAGATTTAATAAAGATTCCGCTCATCCTGAGGCATCATTTACAAGTACCTGGTCTGAAAGACATGTAGCTTTTGTCTGTGGACTTGGAACCTTTGGGCTTTCTAAAGGTCTAATAACATCAAAAGGCATAGCTGGAAGATTTGGTAGTATTGTTACAGAATTAGACTTGTGTCCTGACAAAAGAGAATACGAAAATATCTATGAATATTGCTCAATGTGTGGTGCATGTGCAAGAAACTGTCCAGCCAATGCCATATCTATAGAATACGGGAAAAATCACATTATATGTTCTGAATTTTTAGATAAAACAGCTGAAAAACACAAGCCTAGATATGGTTGTGGAAAGTGTCAGATAAATGTACCTTGTGAATACAGAATTCCGAAGCAATACAATAACTGATGTAGATGGTCCAGTTAAAGTAGCAAAAGGCTATGCAACAAGAGTAGTAAGAAAATTGGAGAAGTTGTACTAAGCAAAGATTTTTATTTTAAGTCAACATAGTAAAAATATGACGAAGCAATAAAAAAGTAAGTAACCACTTCTAGGAGGATTATATGAAAATTATAAATAATTCTGATTCTGTAATAATAGTATTACATGAAATATATGGGATCAATCAGCATATACAGATGGTTTGTGAGAAATTTTCTATGAATGGATATGATATTATTTGCCCCAACCTAATTGACCTGGTTCAACCTTTTAATTATGATTTGCAAGAAGAAGCCTATCAACATTTTATGAATAATATTGGGTTTGATTCAGCAGTTCAGCAAGTAAAACAGGTGATTATACAAGCAAAAAAGCAATATAGGAACATATATTTATTGGGATATAGTGTAGGTGCGACAATTGCATGGTTATGTGGTGGCGAAGAAAATATGTGTAATGGTATTATAGGATATTATGGTTCACGCATTAGAGATTATAAGAATATCACTCCAAAATGCCCAGTTCTACTAATTTTCCCTACCGAAGAGAACTCATTTAATGTAGAAGAATTAGTTTATTCCTTGGGAAAACAGAATATTAAGGTTTATATGTTAAATGGAAAACATGGATTTAGTAATCCTTTTTCTAAAAATTATTGTGTACAGTCATTTGAAAAAGCAGAAAAATTAGTAGATACCTTTTTAAAGAAGATAAATAATGGTACTTCAATATAGGGTTTGCTATTACCCAATATTCTTATTAAGCGTCACAACTGTAATTTATTATTGATTAATTACAAATTTACTGAGTTGACCAAGAGTAAATTTTTGGGGGAGGACTATTACAGATATGTATATAATGATATCAGTAGTACTAATAGGAGTGTTTATATTAGCTGGAATTATTATACTTGGAAGATATATTTTAAGCAATAGTGAAAATAATGAAACTGGGACATACCAAATGGTTCGGGTAGATGAAAAAAATATAGTTGTGTTGGATACAAGGACAGGACAATATTGGAAGAAGCCTATCGTTGAAAATTCTTCTGTTAAAACGACAGTTAAGGAAACAGATAAGTACGCATGATTCTTACCTTACGATACAAGAGTAATTTGCAGCTAACCTAATGTAACAAAATTACTTATTTTGGGGGAGAGAGTAATTATGAAGAGGATTATTAGTTTGATGGTTTTTTTATTATTACTATCTGTAATAACTATTTTGTCTGCATAATAGAAGCAGGTATAGTAAAAGCACAGGATAAACTAACAGAAAAATATACTTATGGTTATGATATTATCACTGATGATAACGGTAATTTTCAAATTTTACATGAGGGGACAAACGTAGATACCTCCTACTTACAAAATAAGCCACAATAAGAATTATGTTGTTGGAATCAAGGAACAGTTTGATACTCATTTTTAGTCAATGTAAATTAAAAAATCAGGAGAGATTTAAATAAAATATTTAACAAAGTAAAAAGTAAAGCGAGAGTAGACCTAAAAAGCTATCAGTTAGTAATAAAGCCCGACTATAAAAATAGATCGGGTATGAGTGTTTCTGATCCACAGCTAGAAAACTGCTGTGGACGAGCAAATATTTTATTATTCAACTCGTGGATTAATATTAGATAGAGCTGAGGCTGAAGAAAACTCCTCTACTAAGCATAGATTACTGGGTGGAAGTTAAAATTAGCAACAGGTATAATAAATTTAGATTTCTTTGAATTTCCATTAAACTTGTATTAAGAGTCTAAAAAATATTAAATTATTTATAGTTTTGTATTGACAATATGTTGTAATATTGATAACATATGTACAATACTATAAATAAAGGCATTGATGTGGAAGAGTAGTTACATACTTGAAATAAAGAGAGGGAATGCTGGTGGAAATTTCCCATGATTGATGTAATGAAGGTAGCCTCGGAGCTTTAAACTGAAAGCTTTATGTGAGTAGGATTTAACGGAATTCCCACTGTTAAAAGGGAAATAGTATCGGCATATATGCCCGCACTATATTGAGAGTGTACATTTGTACAAATTTAGGTGGTACCACGGAGATTCACCCTTCGTCCTATATATTAGGATGAAGGGTTTTTTATTTTCTCTAAATGCGCATTGGAGGAAACAGTAAAAAATATAATCAAAATTCTCAGAAAGTGGTGAAGTATTAATGAGTATAGTATTTGCTGAAAGAATGAATAAGGTTCAAAAATCCTTTATAAGAGAAATTCTTAAAGTAACAGAAAATCCTGAAGTAATATCATTTGCAGGTGGACTTCCTAATCCATTGTCTTTCCCAGTTAAAGAAATTCAAGAGGCATCACAAAAAGTTTTAAATGAAGATGGTAATGCTGTACTTCAATATAGTACAACTGAAGGATACCTTCCCCTAAGACAATACCTTGCAGAAAGATATTTTAAGAGATTTGGATTAAGGGTTGAACCTAACGAAATATTAATAACAAATGGGTCACAGCAAGCACTAGATTTGATAGGAAAAGTATTACTGAATAAAGATGATAATATTCTTATAGAACGTCCGGGTTATTTAGGAGCAATACAAGCATTCTCAATTTTTGAACCAGTTTTTCATTCTGTTCCTTTGAATGATGATGGAATTGATATTGATCTATTGGAAAGTGCTTTAGATGCACACAATCCAAAATTATTTTATACAGTTCCAAACTTTCAAAATCCTTCTGGTATAACATATTCAGAAAAAAATAGAGAAATTATTGCAAATACTTTAAAAAGATATAACACAGTTCTTATTGAAGATGATCCTTATGGTGAATTAAGATTTATGGGACAGGACTTACCACCTATAAGAACCTATCTGGAAGATAACTCAATTATGCTAGGGTCATTTTCTAAAATAATAGCACCAGGAATAAGATTAGGATGGATATGTGCTAAAGGTGAAATCATGGAAAAATTAATAGTTGCAAAACAAGCAGCTGACTTGCATAGTAATTATTATTCACAAAGAGTAGTGCACCAATTTTTAATGGATAATGATCTTGAGGACCATATAAAAAAAATTAGACAACTATATAAAGGCCAGAGGGATTGCATGGTGTCAATGATTGAAAGGTACTTCCCAGAGGAAGTAAAGAGTACAAAACCTGAAGGCGGAATGTTCCTTTGGATAACACTTCCAGAAGGAGTTTCATCCTTAGACTTGTTCAATTTTGCAGCTAAAGAAAAGGTTGCTTTTGTACCTGGTGATCCATTTTATGTTAACGAAAAAGGTATCAATACATTAAGATTGAACTTTACAAACTCCAATGAAGAAATGATTGAAGAAGGTATTAAGAGGTTAACAAAAGCAACAAGAGAAATTATGAAGTGTAAATAACAAAACTAGGTTAGGGACTTAAATAATTTTGATTATAAGGAATACCACATATATAATTCATTAAATGCGTCTTAACTATAGTTATGAGATAAAACTAAATAAATTTAAAGGAGATGTCTTAGTTGAAAAAAATCGGTTTAATCGATTGATAAAAATTAAATATTTAGTTTGATTATAATTAGCCAAAGTTTCTGTATCTATTTGCCTGATACAACAACGAATTCCATTGGGTAGCGGTTCATTGCTGACGGTGCCAAATTAACAGCATCTAATATCTTTAGGACATCTTCGTTGCTTACTGGTTTGACTGACTAAAAAAGCTGATAACAAATTTTGTTACCAGCTTTTTTGCATCTAAATTTTTTCTGGTAAGCGTCAAATAACTCGTCACCTAGTGTAATTAGAAAAATCATGGGATAATACTCCTATGAAGATAGGAGGTAATTTGGATGAGAAATAGGAAATCTCAAGAACAAAAGTGGGGACTAATAACAATCTCTAAAAGCATAGAAACATCACCAATTTCATTAAAAATAGGATCTGTTACTTTAGATATTAAAAGTGGATTTGATAAAGAAATATTTAAAATCTATTAATCATAAATCTATAATATATTAAAAGTTTTGAAATATGGGAATTTATTTAAAGGGGGAGTATGTGTGAGTTTCTATGTTTTTGGACAAATAACAAGTTGAATAGCTAATGTTATTTATATAGTAGCACTTGTTGTAGTGATTAGATTGACTGTTAAAGCAACTGAAGCACTTGATATTTACATAAACGATAAAGAAAAATGATAGGTTATAGATAAATCCAATGAGGTTTGCAGGTTGGTGTACAACTGACATTGCATATTACGCTTATAGAATAAATGTGTACAACTATTTTTTGAGAAAATATTAATATTTGAGAGGTATCAAAATGCTTTTAAAAGGTTTCAAGTTTGGTATGTTGTTACAATTTGCAATTGGACCTGTTTGTGTTTTTATATTTCAAATAGCATCACTAAAGGGATTTTATATGGGAGAAATAGGTGTATTCGGTGTTACTTTAGTGGATGGACTTTTTATTATTGTTGCTATTCTTGGTATAGCTTCGATAATTGACAGAAAGAACATAAGATGAAGATGGTAAAGGTTTATCAACACAAGATATAGCACCAAGAGGTATCATGGGACCAATTACAGAAGAACCAACAGAAGATAATATGAAATTAATAGGTATTGATTTTTATCACAGGTATAAAGAAGATATTAAATTATTTGCTGAAATGGGCTTTAAAACTATTAGAACATCTATTGCGTGGTCTAGAATATTCCCAAATGGTGATGATGCAGAGCCAAATGAGAAGGGATTACAATTCTATGATAATTTATTTGATGAATGTTTAAAATATGGAATTGAACCACTTATTACAATTTCACATTATGAGACGCCTCTTGCCCTGTCTAAAAATTATGATGGTTGGGTAAATTGTAAGTTAATAGGAGTTTTATTGTTTATGTGTTCATAAGTTGAGCCGAAGAAAGAAAGCAGTTTGATTTTAAGATTAAACTGCTTATATAAAAATGTCTCTTTTTATTTTACAATTAAAACAGGACACTTAACTCTTTTTGCTACTTTATGGCTAACACTGCCAAGTACCAGTTCTTGCAGCGAATTAAGACCACGACTACCTATAATAACTAACTCAAACTTTCCTTTGTTTGCGTAGTCTACAATTGTGGGACCAGGATCTCCATGTAAAATCTTAATTTCATAAGACAAATTACTGGATTTTAACTTTTCTTCAATGGGTGAAAGTTTCTTTCTTCTTGACAATTCTAGTTCTTCCTTGCCCTCAGCATGAAGAACTTCACTCTTTGATTTTAAAAAATCAACTACAAACACAGCCTCAATCATACATTTGTCTCCTAATGAAGCAATTTTTATTGCTTCCTCTGTTGCTCGAATTGAATATTCTGATCCATCTACAGCTAGTAATATATTATTATACATTTTTCAAACCTCCAATATATATTGATGTACAGATAACTTCTTATTTAAACCATTATGCACAGTTTTCATCCTTATGTACAGCTAACCTGTCTATAAGTTTTTTACTAGAAGAATCCAAGCCTTGAATAGTAACTTTATTATTATTCTCTCGATATTTAATAACTACTTTATCAATAGCTCCCACCGCTGAATCATCCCATATATGTGTATTGGAGAAATCAATAATAATATTTGTATTTTTTGTATTGAAATCAAATGATTCTACAAATCCCTGAACAGATGCAAAGAATAATGGACCTTTTATATCAAATATTGTATTTTGCTTTTCTTTTCTTTCAATTACCTGTATCTTTGAAACCTTAGCAACGAAGAATAATGCACTTAATATAACACCTACAATAACACCTTTTGATAAATCATCTGTTGCAACTACAATGATAACTGTTGACAACATAACAGCAGCATCACTTTTGGGTGCTTTTCTTAAATAAGAGAAGGAAGACCAGTCGAAGGTACTGATGGATACCATAATCATAATACCTGCAAGAACAGGCATTGGAATTTGTACAACTAAATCACCTAATACAATAATTAAAAACATTAAAAATATTCCTGCTACAAAAGTGGAGAGTCTACGGCGTCCACCTGATTTCACATTAATCACAGACTGACCAATCATTGCACAACCTGCCATACCACCAAAGAAACCTGTAATAATATTAGCAATACCTTGTCCTCTTGATTCTTTGTGTTTATCACTCTTTGTTTCAGTCATATCATCTACAATTGATGCTGTTAATAAAGATTCTAATAAACCCACAATAGCTAAAGCAATAGAATATGGGAAAATTATTTTTAGTGTTTCAAAAGAAAAGGGAACATCTGGAATAAAAAATTTAGGCAACGATTTTGTGATAGTTCCTAAATCTCCAACTGTTTGTAAGTCCAGCTTCATAAAAATAGCAACAGCTGTTAGTAAAATAATAGCTATTAATGGTGCCGGAATAGCCTTAATAAATTTAGGCAGTGTATAGACAATTACCAGTGTAATTGCTACAAAGATATACGTAATATTAGAAATTCCAATAAAATGCGGTACTTGAGCCATAAAAATTAAAATTGCCAGAGCATTTACAAAACCAATCATTACAGCTTGTGGAATAAATTTCATCAAATTCGATATTTTACATACACCGAAAATTACTTGTATAATACCTGTTAATATAGTTGCTGCTAGTAAATAATTTAGTCCATATTCCTTTACTAAAGGAATCATTACTAATGCCATTGAACCAGTTGCCGCCGAAATCATTGCAGGACGACCACCTACAAAGGAAATAATGACTGCAATACAAAAAGATGCATATAATCCAACCATTGGATCTACTCCTGCAATAATGGAAAATGCAATTGCTTCCGGAATTAACGCTAATGCTACAACAATACCGGAAAGAATATCTGCTCTAACATTTGAAAACCATTCTGTTTTTAATCTTTCAATCACTTTTCATACACCTCATCTTTATTATTTTTGTCTTTTAACTCTTATAAAATTGGAGTTGGACATGTACTAAAAAGTATTTTAACACATATCGTCCCAAAAAGGAACTATTTTGATACTTTTTTATAAATAAAAAAATATGCTATAATAGAAGAAATATTTTAATATTAGGAGAACATGCATGTTAATTGGATATATGAGACCTTATCAAGAAGATTTAAAATGTGAAGAGCAAATAAAGAATTTAAAAAAAGCAAATTGTACAACAATTATTTCAGAAGAACATTCATCAGCAAAAAGAAGAATACAGCTAAAAAATATGATAAATACCCTTAACAAAGGTGATAAAATTGTAGTTACAAAGCTTTTTGCGTTAGCTGATTCAACGCGTCATTTAGTAGAGCTATTAGAGATAATTGATGCAAAAGATGCCTATTTTCAATCTCTTGCTGAGGGGATTGATACAAGTAATACTACAGGGTATCATTTCACTGATATTGTAAAACATCTCGTTGACTTTCAAAGCGATGTTATAAGCGAAAAAACAAGAAGAGGATTATATGAGGCAAAACAAAAAGGAGTGGCTACAGGACGACCAAGGAAACCTGATGAGAATGTAAAACGTGCTATTGTTATGTATCAAAGCAAGAAATATAGTCTGGCTGAAATAAAAGATGAAACTGGAATTAGCAAATCAACATTATACAGATATTTAGAGAATTAAAATAGAGATATTAAAAAATACCTTTAGAAAATAGTACAGTAGATTATGTTATGACAAATATATATCTGCACCATGTGGAAAGTCCTCTTGCTGCAATAGAAACCTAAAGAAGATTATTTATTTATCCTGTTTTTTGGACAGAAGCTCCTGATATGAGTAGATCAAGTGTTTTATATGAAAAACTATCTATGTTGTGGTTATAAAACTTTAGGCGGTAATTCAATATATGATATTTATGAAATATGTTTTTAAAAATAGGTTATAAAAGAATATGATTTGTTGAATCATAATTTATAAATATAATAGAAAGGTGGTTACCATATGGAAGGAAACTCAATAATGCTTGACGAATTAATAGATGTCCTTGAAGAAAATGATGAAATAAGTATCACCGATGGAATAAAAGAGTTGTTTATTGAAACTGTGGATGACAAAGAGGGTTATTCCTATGTAAGCAGTACAAATGAGGAATTTGGCAGTAGCAGAGAGGCTGTAGAATGGGCAGTTGAAAAAATGAATGGTATTGAGAATATAGTGACTTGGGAGTAAAACTAGTACTGCTAGCAGCGATAGATTTTTCTTTTATCCCGAAACTAATATTTATTTTTTATGAAGCATATAGGAAGTTTAAAAATGAAAATAGAATATTTATAAACGCTCTAAAATCTTAAGGTTAGGGCGTTTTATTTTTTGATAAGTTCATTTCGATGTAAGTACATCAGGTAAATACAGATCATCTTTTTCTAATAAGAGTGCAGTTAAATTTAATAATACTTCAAAAAAAATACTTGACCTGGAGTTAACTCCAGGTGCTAGACTGAAGCTCAAGGAGGTAAAAACATGACTATTGCAGAAGCAAGTAAACAATTTAATATCTCTCCAGATACGTTACGGTATTATGAAAGAATTGGTTTGATACCACCTATAAAGAGAAATGAAAGTGGAATTAGGGATTATACGGAAGAAGATTGTAGGTGGATCGAATTTATCAAATGTATGAGAAATGCAGGTCTTCCAATTGAAGTATTAATTGAGTATGTTACTCTGTTTCAACAGGGGGCTGAAACTATTGAAGCAAGAAAAGAGCTATTAATTGAACAACGTGAACAGTTAATAAAAAAAGCGGAAGATATTAAAAAAACAATAGAGCGCCTGAATTATAAAATAGAAAGATATGAACAAGTAGTTACGAAAGAAAATGAGCTAAGAAGAACGGATGATTAGTATTTCTGCGTCTAAAATATTAAATTACAGGTTAAGTCTTCTTTACACTGAGTTAGGAATTAAAAAGTGTAAAGAGGTTTTTTATATGTTTTTAATACAGAGAAAAACATCTTGACTTGGAGTTAACTCAAGGTGATATCCTTAGTTATATAGATAACCTAAACTAAAATTTAATTTATGTGTAGGGGTATATTACCAATGTTGAAGTCACATTTAAATATTTTTTATTAGTCTTAGTGAAAATTTGATAAAAAATCTTAGAACTTTAGATATGGTTGAAAGCCTAAATGGCTTTCAACGAGCGACTTATCAATGGTAATTGATAAGTTGGTCCGGACTGAGCATAGCGAGTTTATCAAAGTTCTTTTATATTATGAAACTCCTCTTCCTTTCGTCAGATGAGTAAGCGATTCGCACAAAATCACAGATTTTGGCTCTCTGCTTAAATTTGAGCTTTAGACTAATTAAAAATATTTAACGTGACGAAACATGGTAATATATCCCGGAGCGTAAATTAAATTTCGGGCGTGCTTATCTATATATAGGAGGTGTATTGTATGGAATATCGAATTTTAGGAAGAACAGGAATTAAAGTAAGTGCCATTGGTATTGGTGGTGAGGGATTTGAAAATAAAAGCTATGAAGATTGCGAAGCACTTATTGATTGTGCATTAAAGGAAGGCATTAATTTTATTGATATATATAATTCAAATCCGGAAGTTAGAAGTAACGTTGGAAAAGCGTTAAGTAAATATCCTAGAAGTAGTTTTGTTATTGAAGGACATCTATGTTCTACTTGGGATAAAGGACAATATCGTCGTACTAGGGATTTTAATGAAGTTGTCAATGCATATGAAGACTTTTTAGCTAGAATGCAGTTAGACTATGTGGATGTAGGGATGATTCATTATGTTGATGATCAAAAGGATTTTGATAACATCTTTAATGGTGAAATAATTAAATATGCAAAAGGATTAAAAGAAAAAGGGGTTATTAAGTCTTTAGGAATATCAACCCATAATACAGATATTGCTTTTAAGGCAGTGGAAACAGGAATAATTGATGTAATTTTATTCAGTATCAATGCTGCTTATGATATGTTACCAGCCACCGAGGATGTATACGAACTATTTGAAGAAAGTACTTTTAAAAATAGGACTTATGAAGGTATTGATCCAAAACGTGATAGGTTATACCAAACTTGTGAAAATGCAGGTGTTGCTTTAACTGTCATGAAAGCATATGCTGCTGGAGTGTTACTAAGTGACAAACAATCGCCTTTTGAAAAAGCACTGACCCCAGTACAATGTTTACATTACTGTTTAACCAGACCGGCAGTTGCTTCCGTAATGGTTGGAGTATCTAATACAAATCAAATACTTGCAGCAGCCGCTTATGTCACTGCAAATAATAAAGAAAAAGATTATAGTGAAGTTCTTGCAAATGCTCCAAGAAGTTCATTTAGCGGACATTGCATGTATTGTGGACATTGTGCCCCATGTTCTAAAAAGATAGATATTGCATCAGTAAATAAATATTTAGATTTAGCATTAATTCAAGAGGAGGTTCCTGAAACACTAAAGAATCATTATGACTTATTAGAACATCATGCAAGTGAGTGCATAGCATGTGGGTTATGTATGAAAAACTGTCCATTTGGTGTGGAGATTATTAATAAAATGAAACAAGCAGTTAAACTATTTGGCAATTAAACAATTATGCACATCAGCAAATTAAAAAGATTAAAAAAGTACTTGACTTGAAGTGAACTCCAAATTGTATGAGTTTAGATATGTGAAGGGAGCAATATGAATGAAAAAATTAGGATTTGGTTTTATGCGTTTATCGGTAAAGAGCCATAATGATCCAGCAAGTATTGATATGGATACAAATATATTGTGAACTAAATAAGTGAGATTATCCTTAGGTTGTGGAAGGAAAGGATGTTACTAGCACAGCCTAAGGATAAGTGAATTATTTTTAGTCTTAAATCCATTGGACATTGAACAGAATCTACTCCAAGAACAGATATGCCTCTAAGAATGAATGGATATACAGATATTGAAAGTTCATGGGAAGCCACATTTCCACAACAAGTTACACTTCCACCATATTTAGTAGATTTAATTGCTGTTGCTAACAAGTTTCCACCTACCGTATCTATTACACCTGCCCATTTTCCTTTTAAAAGTGCTCTTCCAGACTTATCATATAGTTCTTCTCTAAGAATTATATCTTTAGCTCCTAATTTTAGTAACATATCCTTTGACTCTGGCTTACCTGTAGCAGCAATGACTTTATAGCCAAGCTTATTAAGAATAGATACAGTAATGCTTCCTACTCCACCTGTTGCGCCTGTTACTAATATCTCGCCATCATTGGGACTAACACCGGAGGTAATTAATTTATATATGGATAAAGCTGCAGTAAATCCTGCGGTGCCATATATCATACTTTCTTTTAATGAAAGATTTTGAGGCAGCTTAACTACCCAATCAGAAGGAACTCGGATATACTGACCAAAGCCACCAGAGGTATTCATACCTAAATCATATCCTGTAACAATTACCTGGTCTCCAGCATTGAATCCTTTATAAGTACTCTCAATAACAATTCCGGAAGCATCTATACCTGGAGTATGAGGATATTTTTTAGTTACCCCTTTATTACCAGTTGAAGAAAGAGCATCTTTGTAATTTAAGGATGAGTATTTTACATTTATTAATACATCACCTTCTGGAAGTGTAGAAATCTCTCTAGTTAAAATCTCTCTTGAAAATTTATTGTATTCAAGTTCATTTACTACCATAGCTTTAAAGTTTTTTACAGTCATAAAAATACATTCCTTTCTAAAAGTAATAATAAAACAATAATACTTTTTACTTAATTAATCTAGCCGTAATTTAGATTATATTCATTTTTATTTACAGGCTTACCTAAGAGTGTAATTTTCTCAAATTTAATTCCGGATAAAAGTTAACAAGCTCCTATTAGTACTACGGTTGCTGCTCCTGCCAGAGAAAAAACGAAAGATAAACCAAAGTAAGTAAGAATGAAATAATCCCATAAAAGCAGTAGTTAAGATGCTAATCACTAGACTTAACCTTAAAAAAGTAATTCTTCGATATTTCATGGGAATGACTCCTGTTAACATGGATCCAAGCAAATATCCGGCGTAATTACTTGAAGCAAGGTAACCAGCAACTGCATTTGAAAAAGAGATATCATTCCCCCTGATTTAAATAAAAAAATATTGAGGCTATAAAGGTACAGTTATCTATGGTAAATTTTAAAAAACACTGTAAATATAACTACTCACACAAATTAGACATGTCTAATTTGTGTGAGTAGTTGTGCTTCATAGGCATGACTCATTCCCATGCATCCTAAACCAATAGTAGCTCTATCGAATTTTTTGCTCAATCTAATTACTATATCTAATATGTTTTATTTATAAACATTAAACATATCCACCATTAACTCGTAGTGTTTGACCAGTTACCCATTGAGCTTTATCACTCACCAGAAATTCAATAACATTTGCTATATCTTCTGGTTCGCCTAGACGTCCAAAAGCATTTATTTGTTTTATTGCTTCTATCTGCTGCTCTGTCTTTCCAACGTTGAAAAGTTCAGTATTTACTGGCCCTGGGGCAACAGTATTAATTGTGATTTTTTTATGTCCAAATTCCTTTGCCAATTGACGTGTGATTTGCTCAACTGCTCCCTTAGTAGCTGCATAAACACTATACGTTGGAAACATACCTCCAACTATCGAAGTGGAAAAATTCACAATCCTTCCATTGGCTTCCATGTGCTTCATAGCTTGCTGACATGCAAAATAAGTACCTTTTACATTAATATTAAAAAGTTTATCAAATTCTTCTTCTGTTACATCAGAAAGTAATTTATATAGTATTACTCCTGCATTATTGATTAATATATCTACTTTGCCAAACTCATTAATTGTTTCTGAAAACAATCTTTCAACATCTTTTATATTACTAACGTCAGCTTTAATTGCGACAGCCTTTTCTCCTAATTTAGTAATTTCTTCTACAATCTTTTCTGCTTTCTCTGGACTACTGGAATAATTGACAACTACTTTAGCTCCTAGAGCTGCTAATTGTTTAGCTATAGCACTTCCTATTCCTCTAGATGCACCTGTTACTATTGCCACTTTTCCTTCTAAACTTTTCATTTCTATCATTCTCCCTTAAAATTTTCTATTTATGATTAAGGGTATCTGAGACTAAGTACCTTAGTTAACTAACTTTTCCCTCTCACATACTCTTTATTCATTGATTTGATTATAAGATAACTACTATATAGATAGGTAGCCTATTTATATTAAATCATTGCCTAATTCTGCAAAGAAAATTATAATTTATTTATAAGTTTAAGGAGATATCAATATGGAAAAAAGAATTTATAATTTAAAAAACTATAACTTAGTTAATCAGCGAAGACAGTTAGTTTCGCTAGTTGAGCGCTTTACTGATAGAGATGGGTTTCAATCAACTGCCATACCATCATTGGATTTCATACGTGCTTCTAATATTTCAGAGCATTTACATGCGATTTATATACCATCCTTATGCATAATAGTACAAGGTGCAAAAACGGTAATTCTCGGGAAAGAAAGTTATAAATATGACACAAACTCTTACTTGGTAACTTCTGTTCATTTGCCTATTGTAGGTAAAATAATTGAAGCTACTCCTGATTCTCCATATTTATGTATAAGGCTTAGTTTTAATTCTGATCAAATTCTTGATATTATCAAAGAATCCAAACAAAGTTTTAACGAAAAATCTGATTTTGGAAGAGGATTAATTGTAACCAGAGTTAATTCAACACTTTTAGATGCTTTGTTAAGACTTGTCAGTCTTTTAGAAACTCTAGAGGAAATTCCAGTTCTTGCACCTTTGTTTATTCGAGAAATTCTTTATAGAGTTTTACAAGATAAACATGGATACATATTAAAGCAATTTGCTGTGATAGGCAGCCATGCACAGGCTATCTCAAAAGCTATTAATGTGATTAACAATGATTTTGCAAAGCCCTTGCGTATTGATGAATTAGCAAAGGTAATTAATATGAGTCCCTCATCTTTACATCATCACTTTAAGAAGGTTACTGCAATGAGTCCATTACAATATCAAAAGCAAATTAGATTACAAGAAGCAAGGCGACTTTTGCTTTCAGAAACATTGGAAGCAGCAGATGCAGGTTATAAGGTAGGTTATGAAAGTCCTTCTCAATTTAGTCGTGAGTATGCACGAATGTTTGGATTACCTCCTATAAGTGATATAAAACGTCTTAAAGATTCTATTTATGTTAATTTTTAAGAGCGAAAATATTGAAATTGAATATTAATGTTATATACACGATTTGTTACTTGAAGCTGTTGATACCTCCACTACCGGAACACTCTCAACTTATTCACAAAATATATTATCTATATTATTTATATCTTTATTAAAGATAGCATCTATCTATTTTTTGTATTATATTATATAGCTAAATAATGCTATTAAATAAGTGAAGAGAAAATATTAAAATCTCTGAGTTATACGATATAATTAAACTAGCAAAATAGATTTATATTAATAAGATTGAAGAAAGATGGAGGGAATTATTTTGTTTAGAGAAATGCGAAGAAAAGACAGAGAACTGAAAAATGATGAAGCTATTGAAATTTTAAAAAATAGTGAGTATGGTATTCTATCAACTGTAAGTCAAAATGGATATCCTTATGGTGTACCCCTAAGTTTTATTTTTTCTAACAATTCAATATATTTTCATAGTGCTATTGAAGGACATAAATTAGATAATATATTAAATAAATATTCGCCAGATTACATAGAGAAGGGAAAGGCATATATTACAAACGCAAGTACAAAAACTAAAGTAATAAAAATAAGTATTGAGCATATTTCTGGTAAAGCAAGAAGATAACTTACACCAATTTGTGATGTATAAAGTGTCACTAAATTGATGGATATGAAGAAAGAGTACTGGTAAAAGACGGCGTTTGTCAAGAGAGTTGTCCCATGATTTTTGGGTTTGTTATTGTTATTTTTTTAACATATATAATTACAATAGAAATGCGTATTAATTTCGACTGGATAAATTTGTATTTT